>CAINVI010000238.1 GCA_903854075.1 Candidatus Pollutiaquabacter sp.
AACCGTAGCGGAACTGAGTGGCGGATTCTATTATTTGAGGGCGCGCTACCGGGAGAGAGATTTTTCTCAACCATTTATTAAAACTCAACCATAATTTAAAATACTGGCATACAGGTAGTTATTCCATTTTTACGGAATTTATACTTTATGCTAGTAATCGATTTTCAGATAACCTGAAATAGCACTATTCTTGCAGTATCAGACGTAGCTATGGAGTTTGAAATTCGACCAGCGGGACGTTTACGTATTGGCTTTCGGGAGATCTGGGAGTATCGTGAATTATTCTATTTTTTCACTTGGCGTGATATTAAAGTCCGCTATAAACAGACGTTTTTAGGAGCAACCTGGGCGGTACTTCAGCCCGTTATCATGACGCTTGTGTTCTCCCTTTTTTTCGGAGGAATATTCGGAGCACAGGCCAGTTCTCTGCCATATCCTCTTTTTGTCTTTCCAGGTATGTTGGTCTGGGGATTGTTTGCCAACGGATTGATGAACGCCAGTAACAGCATGGTGACGTCTGCAAACATTATAAAAAAAATATATTTTCCGCGCCTGATTATACCGGTATCTAGTATTCTTGCTGCAATGCTTGACTTTCTGATTGCAGCGGTTCTCTTCATTTTTTTGATTTTTTATTACGGCAAATCTGAACATCTCTTAACCGTTCTTTTCGTTTTACCAATTTCGCTAATCATTATACTCTTGACATTGGTAGGAGTCGGATCGTTTTTCGCCGCACTCAATGTTAAGTATAGAGACTTCCGGTATGTTATCCCCTTTCTGGTACAGGTATTATTCTTCCTGACACCTGTAATTTATCCAGTAAAATTGTTTCCAGCAGCTTGGATACAACAGCTTTTCGCTATACATCCTGTAGGCGTTTCTATTGACCTCCTACGATTAGCCCTCCAAGGCTCACCGATAAATTATGTGCAACTGACCTACGGGACCGTTACCGCATTATTACTTTTTATTGGCGGTATTTTTTATTTCCGAAAGACAGAAAACTATTTTGCTGATCTGGCCTGATGAAACCCATTCTTGAAATAGACCATATTTCGAAGCGGTTCCGGATCAATCACGAATTGACACCGTATCTCAATCTGCGCGATCGGTTGATTCAATTAGTAACAGGTACAAAACATATCAGCAAGGAAGAATTCTGGGCGTTAAAGGATGTGTCCTTCTCCGTACAACGTGGCGAATCTATCGGTATCATTGGTAAAAACGGAGCCGGTAAATCAACCCTATTAAAAGTATTATCCCGCATTACCCCACCCACCAGTGGGAAAGTCATCGCACGCGGCCGAATCGCGAGCCTGCTTGAAGTAGGAACCGGGTTTCATCCTGAACTGACTGGGCGAGAAAATATATTTTTGAATGGATCTATTCTAGGCATGAAGCGCAAGGAAGTTGTTTCAAAACTGGATGCCATCATTGACTTCTCCGGTGTCGAGAAATTTCTGGACACGCCGTTGAAGCACTACTCCAGCGGCATGCAACTTCGTCTGGCCTTTGCCGTGGCTGCGTTTCTGGAGCCCGAAATACTTATTATCGATGAGGTATTGGCTGTTGGGGATGCTGAATTCCAGCGGAAATGTATTGGGAAAATGGATGAGGTAACGAAATCCGGACGAACCATATTATTCGTTTCGCATAATATGGGAGCTATCCGTAGTCTTTGCCAGAAAGCTATACTTTTACAGAACGGTCAGGTTGTGATGCAAGACGATTCAGCGAAAGTAATCGAACATTATTTGACATCGACTACAATCCGTAAAAAGTCTACTGATCTTCGTAAAATTTCCTCCTGTCATCGGATTGAACTTGAAGCACCCCATTGGGTGAACGAATCCGGCAAACAAGTGGAACTATTGCCTTTCGGAGAAAATCCCTGCCTTCGTTTCAATTTGAAAATCAATGAAACTGTCCGTGGGCTTGTCCTTGGGTTTGGTGTGAATACACGCGATGGCAATAGAATATTCACCTCACATTCTATGGATGATCCACAATTCGTAAAATCAGATTTTGAACCTGGAGTGTATTGTATTGAAAGCAGGCTTGACCTCCCCTCTTTAGCTCCCGGAGTTTATGACGTCGCTTACGGAATAAAAGATCATTCCGGTGCCACCTTGGTGTATTCAGAAGATGAACTTCAACTTGAAATCGGATTCACCAGAAAGTTAAAAGACGGTGATCAGGGATTGTTTTGGCACACCGGCTCCTGGAAACTCGCTACCCCTACTACTCACTGAGATACTAAAAGCATGTTCGGAAAAATCATACGTCATTTACGCGAAGGCACCTGGGCTGAAGGTATCAGCATCCGTGTCAATCGTTGGCTGGCACCTCATATTTCCGCAGCAAAACTGAAAATCAGTGAGCGTAACGGTGTTCATCGATTTTATATCCGAACCCCTAACGAGGCCGTTGTATTTCTGGTTCAACAAGCGTTGCTTTGGCACCGGAAAAAACCCGGCTCCATACTGGTTGCCGGCGATACGGACGATCGTTATTTCCAATCGCTTTGTGCCCGTTTAAAAGAAAAGAACTTAGCTATCATTCACTTCTACGGCAAGGGATCTTCGGATCAACATGTTGATCCATCACTTTCCTTCGCATGTATTCTTTCTTGCTACTTCAACGCCAAATTCAATCACCTACTAATTACAAAGGTATTATCCGATGTTAAACTAAATGAAATTCCGTTTGAATATGTTGGAGATGCGCTGACCGATTATGCTTCCGTAGAAAATCACAGTCAGCACAATAGCTTACATTTCATTTCGCCGCTTCTAATTGACCCAATACCCTATTTCGAAATTTATGAGTCTTCCCTGAATCATTTCGAAAAAAAATGCGAGATACGGGATTACATGGATCTTAGTCAAGCAGTAGCTCACATCACGCGCCATGGCGTTCCCGGCGATGTATGTGAATTTGGCTCTTATAAAGGTCACAGCGGGTATTTACTATCGCGGTTGCTGGAAGCAGAAAAAAGTGATAAAACGCTCTACCTATTTGACATGTTCGAAAATTTTCCGGAAGAATCTGCCGGAGTTGATGCCTTTTGGAGCAAGACACATCATGTCGATTTTGAGGAGGTTAAATCAAAATTTGTCGACCGAAAAAATGTACGTTTGATTAAAGGCGATTTCACCCATACACTTGCCAGTGTGCCACTCGGTAAATTAGCATTGATTTATGTAGACTGTGACTCTTACCGGGCCACCCTATTTCTAATGAAGGAACTCTTTGAAACGCATTTATCCGAAAAAGGAATGATGATTTTTGAAGATTACGGTCATCCGGCATTACTGGGAAACCGATTGGCTGTTCACGAGTTTTTTGACAACCGTAAGGATTGCATTACGTTCTTTTCGCAGTTCAGTGGATATTATATCGTGATCAAATCATCATGAGCGGTAACGTTTACGAAAATCCACTTATTTCCATTATTGTTCCGAGCTTCAATCAGGGCAAGTATATTGAGAAAACCATTCTTAGTGTGCTTCATCAATCGTATCAAAATTGGGAACTGATCATTCAAGATGCTTGTTCTAAAGACGAGACGGGTGAAATTTGCAAAAGATACCAGCAATTAGATTCACGCATCCGATTTTTTCAAGAGAAGGACAAAGGATTTGCTGATGCCGTAAACAAAGCACTAGCTAAAATAACCGGACGTATCGGAGCGATTCAAAGTTCTGATGACTATTATGCGCATCAGGAAGTATTTAGTGAAGTTGTCCGCCACTATCATGAACATCCAGAACTTCAATTGTTGACTTCCGGCTCACGTATGGTTGACAGTGATTACAGGTTTCTGGAAACCCCTGAAATATCCCGAGACAGTGGTTTTATTGATCCTGTTGATGCGTTTCTACTTAAAGATCATTTTGCGCAAGGATCTACGTTCTTCAAGATAGCCAGAATACAAGAAATTGGCGGTTTACATGCAGACGTGGACATGGTAGCAGATACCGATCTTTGGGTGCGATTGGCCAACTGGAATCCTGTAACATCGCAAGCACTCCTTCGTGTGGAAGGTATATGGAGTCACCTCATCATGCACCCCGAACAGCGAACAGCTGATCAATCCCGCTTCCATCTGGGACGAAGTAAAATGTATATCCGTTATTTCAGGGAGCAGCAGATGAATGTTCCCCATGACATTAAAAGCATTGCTGTTACCGGTCATTTGATTGATACCTTTCATTATCTACTGTTCAAAAAGAAATCAACAGAGCCTGCTGAAAATCTATTTCAGGAACATTTTGGATACGGTATACCACTACGTTGGAAAATCAAGAAGATGCTTTGTCGTATTTCGTGGCTGCATTCGTTCTACTTTAGAAATTTTAAAGACTACGACTCCGGAGCGATCCTTGGAAATGCTCGCGGCGCAAATTCACTTTGGTTTGAAATACCGACTTTGAAAAGTCCTTATGTGAAATCGAATCTTTAACTAAAGCTGATCGAATTTGAATAATCTGGCACCCATAGCACTTTTTGTTTATAACAGACCGCAACATACGCGTCAGTGTCTGGAAGCGCTTGCTGCTAATCCACTGGCGAAAGATTCTGTACTTCATATTTTTTCGGATGGTCCGAAAAAATACGCATCTACTTCGGATCTTGATTCCATCGGGCAAGTACGCCAGATTATTGCAGAAAAAGCATGGTGCGGTACTGTATTCATCCATAACCATCAAGAGAACAAGGGGCTATTCCGATCTCTAGTTGATGGAATTAATCACGTGCTCGCTGATAGTGAGCAAGTGATTATTGTGGAGGATGATATCATAACATCTCCCCGTTTTCTGGAATTTTGCAACGAATCATTATACAAATACCATGATGATTCATCGGTGTGGTTGATCTCCGGTTACATGTTTCCGCTGGACCACTCCATTAAGCTTCCGCCCACTTTTTTTCTGCCTACGCTTTCCTGTTGGGGCTGGTGTACCTGGAAACGAGCCTGGAACAATTTCAATCCGGATGCGGCATCGATGTTAAAGACCATTGATGAAAATGGATTCCGATTTAATTTTGATCTTCACAACGCCTATCCTTACTACGAAATGCTTGAACAGCGGGCGCTAGGTAAAAATCAATCGTGGGACATTTGCTGGTACGCATCCTTCTTCCTCGGTAAAGGACTTTGCCTGTATCCCGGACAAACTTTAGCAGACAACATTGGAATGGATGGTAGCGGCACGCACTGGACTGGTACAGGATGGAAATCAAGGATTATCGATACAATATCCGATCAACCCTTTATGTTCCCCGAAAAAATAGCTGCTAACCTCTCCGTACAACGCCAACTGGAAACCATGCTCCGAAGCGAATTCAACCCGGGAATTTTAACCAGAATTTTACGTAAATTGAAGCTCTCGAACTGACTTTTCGGGTTTGTTCAGATCAATTTTACATTTATAAATAATGCTCCAACGATTACGCCAACTTTTATTCCCTTCACCGAGTTCTTCAGCGTTACGCAAACGGATGCTGGATCGTTATGGCGACATGGTCGAAATTCCGCAAAGTGTACGATTGGAGGATTTTGCACTTGACATCCGTTTTCCGACAACCGGAAAAAAACGATTCATTGTTGGTGAAGGCGCTGTGGTTTCCGGTAAGTTCGTGCTCGAAGACCGCCATAGTGAGATCCGTATCGGGAAAGATACTTTTATAGGAGGTGGACTTTTCATTGCTTTGAAAAAAATTGAAATAGGTTCGGATGTTATGATTTCCTGGGGATGTACTGTTAGCGACAACGACGCTCATGCTCTGGCCTCTGACGAACGAAAGGAAGATGTCAAAAAGGATACGATTGCTGACAAAATGAAGCCCACGGACTACTCGGAAGAT
>CAINVI010000239.1 GCA_903854075.1 Candidatus Pollutiaquabacter sp.
GATCTATCACGCCGATGTTCCGCTAGCCGGCTCGTCCCCGATTTCCCAATATTTTGTAATGAAACTGGCCGCTGCTCATGGTGTCAAAGTTTTATTGGACGGCCAGGGGAGTGATGAGTATTTAGGGGGATATCTGCATTCGTTTTATCGGCTTATAGGTGGCTACTTCAGGTCGTTGCAGCCTGGCAGAGCATTGTCAGAGTGGAATGCGCACGCCACGTTGCAGCAAATGTCCGGCTCCAAGAAGCGCGATGTGCTCTTGAAGAGTTTACTTTCCGGCTATATGACGGAACAACGGTTGTATGATTTGGAATTTCGCAATTACTATCCGTTCATGGGGAAGGATAAGTCAAGTCCGTTTTCACTGCCGGCGAAAGACGGCTCCCGACTCAATCAATTTCTCTATCAACTCACTTTTACCACTTCGTTGCCAACACTGCTTCAATTTGAAGATCGCAACAGTATGGCGTTCTCTATTGAATCGCGAGTTCCCTTTCTGGATCACCGTCTGTTGGAATTCGCTTTTTCTCGGCCCGATGACCGGAAAATTTCCAAAGGTGTGACCAAACGTTTGCTGCGGCAGGCGTTAAACGGAATACTGCCGGATGCCATTGCTGCCCGATCCGATAAAAAAGGATTCGTTACACCGGGTGAGGTAAAGTGGCTTCGAGGTCCGCTTTCACATCTGTTATCGGCTGATTTTAAGAACTTAGACTTTATTCAAGCACAGGCTGCCAGATCTGTTTTAGAGGACTTCAGAAAAGGGGATAATAGCAAGGCTAACCTGGTTTGGCGTCTGGTGGTGCTGGATTACTGGTCTAACAGGTATTGTTAAGGAAAAATAACAGGTTTTTTATCGCTTATTCACCAGCGTTTATCCTAAATCTAGTGGAATAGCAAGACGTGTTGATATTTAACAAGGGCAAACTGAAACCCATTTTTTCAGAAATCGTACATTATATTAATATATTTCATTTGGCATACCCGCCAAGTAATCATTAAAATACTAATCTGTCAATCAGTCTATTTATGAGCCGTATGAGTATGCGAAACGGGATGAAACTATTACTGCTGACTTTTATTGCATTGTTCAGCACATCAGTATCGGCAACACACCTTGTCGGTGCTGACATCTCTTATACTTCCTTGGGTGGAAATGTCTATCGGGTTGAATTGATCTTTTATCGTGATTGTCAGGGATCGCCAGCTCCATTAGGTGTTGGCATCGAATTCCGGTCTGCTTCTTGTAGTCAGTATTTTACTGATACCTTACTTCAGGTTGTTGGAACCGGAAACGAAATTACTTACCCATGTCCGACACAAGCTACTTCTTGTACAGACCCGAATTCAACTCTTCCCGGAATCCAGCAGTATCGTTATTCAGGAATTGTGACGTTGCCGGCTCGTTGTGTCGACTGGGTATTTAGCTGGAGCTATTGCTGCCGAAATTGTGATATCACCACCATGTATACCGCACAACCTTGTGTTGAGGGAGCTAATCCCGGCATGTATGTTGCGGCTAACCTGAATAATTTTTTCTATGACGATAATAATTCACCCACATTCACCAATAATCCTATCGCTTTCGTTTGTTTAGGCCAGGACTTCACCTTCAATCATGGTGTAATCGATGTCGATGGCGACTCGCTAGTGTACACGCTGGTAAATCCTCTGCGAAGTTTGACGGACTCCATTCCATTCATTCCAGGATATTCGGCAACGAATCCTATAACAAGTAATCCTCCGCTTACCATCGATGTGAATAACGGTGATTTGAATATGTTTCCTACGCAACAGGAAGTAGGAGTATTGTCGGTCCTCGTGACGGAATATCGTGATGGAGCCGTAATCGGCAGTGTGGTGCGTGATATGGCAATATATGTTCGGCCGTGTAGCAACGAGCTACCTACAATTAGCGGAATTAACGGTTCATTGCTCCGCGATACAACGGTTTGTCCGGGAACTAACCTTTGCTTTGATATCTATGCCGGTGATAATGACACGGCGCAAGTTTTATCCATGCAATGGAATCAGGGAATTCCTGCTGCGTCGTTTAATGTAGCAGGTTCTCCACGACCTGTAGGCACCTTTTGTTGGACGCCAACAGCTGCCGATATTCGAACAACACCGCACACTTTTACGGTTACTGTATTCGATGATGCATGTCCAAACAGTGGATATCAAAC
>CAINVI010000240.1 GCA_903854075.1 Candidatus Pollutiaquabacter sp.
CGATGAATGCCATCGTCGGCTTGACCAATCTGCTCATGAAGAGCCCGCTCAACGAACAGCAGGAAAAATATCTTGCGGTCATCCAGAAAAGCGGCGCCAATTTGCTGGTCATCATCAATGACATTCTGGATCTCGCCAAAATCGAGTCTGGCAAAATGGAATTGGAAGCTGTTCCAATGCCCCTCATTAGCTGTATTCAAAACATACACACCATCCTCGGCCTCAAAGCGCAAGAGAAAGGAATTGGCATCAATACAATCATCGCTCCTGAAATTCCGGAGTATGTATTGGGCGATGAAACGCGAATTACACAGGTAATCATGAACCTCGCCGGTAACGCCATCAAATTCACCGAGAAAGGCAGTGTTACCATTGAAGTTTCCGTACATGAACCCTCGGCACATCGTCCGGTTCTCCATTTCAGTGTGAAAGACACCGGTATCGGAATTCCTGCCAATAAACTGGATACAATTTTCGAGAGCTTCGGCCAAGCTTCGTCAGATACCACGCGTAAATTTGGCGGTACCGGACTCGGCCTGACCATTTCCAAGCAATTGGTGGAAATGCACGGCGGCGAACTGAAAGTCAGCAGCACACCCGGAGTGGGATCCGACTTCTATTTCAATATACCGTATTACATCTGCGATAAACCAGCTCAAAAAACAGAAACAGAAGCGGAAAAATCTGTCAGCATGGCCGGCAAGCGTATTCTGCTGGTAGAAGACAACGAATTCAATCAGATGGTGGCCGTCGACACCTTATTGGATATTTATCCGGATATCACGGTTGACGTAGCGCCGAGCGGACAAGAAGCGTTAGACATGCTAAGCCAGCAAGAATATTCGTTCATCTTTATGGACATTCAGATGCCCGGCATGGATGGCTACCAAACCACCAGAAGCATTCGTCAGCTGGAAGATCCTGCCAAACGAAATATACGTATTTGTGCTATGACGGCAAATGTAACTCGGGAGGAAATCGATGAATGTGCCGCAGCGGGCATGAACGATTTCATGATTAAACCTTTCACCATGGATTTACTGCGTGAAAAAGTAATCAACAACGCATTCCCCGATCAAGCCGAAAAATCCTCTCATTAATTTCCGTATAGAATATCGATGAACCGTTTCGAACTGCTGTATGAACCAATGGTCCGCAGACTAAAACAAGAGCTGCCGGACAACCTTTTTTATCATGGCGTACACCACACCCTGGATGTCATCGAAGCATCGGAACGTCTTGGTCGTAGTGAAAATGTCGCTGATAATGAACTAGTCTTATTGAGAACTGCGGCGCTCTATCACGACAGTGGTTTTCTAATGGGAGAACAAAATCACGAAGAAAAAGGATGTGAATTTGCACGGAAGGAATTGCCCGGTGCCGGATTTTCTGAGGAAGAAATATCGATGGTTTGCGGCATGATCATGGCGACACGTTATCCGCAGCATCCAAAATCCCACCTCGAGCAGATCTTGTGCGATGCCGACCTGGATTATCTTGGACGTCCGGACTTTTTTGAAATCGGAGCAACACTCTACAAAGAGTTGATTGCAACCGGACGACTCAGCAGCGAGCGCGAGTGGAACAGACTACAAGTAAACTTCTTGAATAGCCACCGTTATTTCACTGCTACGGCTGTTTCTTCGCGCGATCCATTGAAAAAAGAAAATTTGACGAAGGTCAAGAACCTGCTGGTTGCCTAAAAAAGCCTCAACGCAGCGACTCGACAAAGTACATGTCGATTTCACCTTTGTTTTTAGCGGGCACTTTGCCGCGGTGGGTGCAGACGAACATGTCTTTGACTAACTCATAGGTCGTACCCGAAATATTCACTTTGCCAATAGCACCACTGCTCTCCATTCTGGAGGCCGTATTCACGGTGTCACCCCAAATATCATAAGCAAACTTTTTGATTCCAACGATTCCCGCAACGACCGGTCCGGTATGAATTCCAAGGCGCAACTCAAAGAAAGGTTGTCCTTTCTGAATGCGCTCCTCTTTGAGCTTCATCATAAATTGCTGCATTTCGATGCCGGCTTTTATGATGTCCTGCGGATGCGTAGTATTCACCGCCGGCAAACCACCGGCACACATATAAGCATCACCAATGGTTTTGATTTTTTCAATACCATACCGCATGATAATCCGGTCAAACTCGCTGTAACAATAATTTATCTCGTTTACCAGTTCCTGCGGCGACAGCAATTCACTGGCCTGCGTAAAGTTTTTAAAATCAGTAAACATTACCGTCACCATATCAAAAGCCTTGGCCTTGGCAGCCCCGGTAGCTTTCAATTCCTCGGCGGTTTCTTCCGGAAGAATGTTCAGGAGCAACTCATCACTGCGTTTCTTCTCCTTGGAAATCCTGTTTCGCTGCAGTAAGAACACTCCGGCAAAAAGCAGCATGATGGCAAAACCGCCGATGAAACCATTTCGAACGAGTTTTTGCCGACTGATTTCCTTCTGCTTCAACTCCTGATCTTTGGTGAGCAAATTGATTTCATTCTGCTTCTTCTCAATATCAAAGCTGAACTGAAGCGTTCCGAGTTTTTTCTCGATATCCAGATTGAAGAGTGTATCTTTTACGGCAAGCAACTTTTCCTGATAGGAAAATGCTTTGGCGTAATTGCCGGTCTTTGCATAGGCCGCCGATAATCCTTCGTAAGCACCTTTCAGTTGATATTCCGCACTTATCTCCTTGGCAATTTTTTCCGCGGCATGAAA
>CAINVI010000241.1 GCA_903854075.1 Candidatus Pollutiaquabacter sp.
AAGCCGTGTTCAAGTAATAAGTGCAATTCCAAAGGTATAAATTTTCGCCCCATAGCCTTTTAATGGGCTCGGGGCGAAAATTTGGCTGAGAAGCGTAATCTTTGGAGTGTCTATGTCTAAACATTACAGTCAACTCAGCCAAGAACAAAGGTACCAGATTGAAGCGTTATTACGAAAAGGTGCCAAACAAAAAGAAATTGCAGAAATCATAGGAACTAGCCCTTCTACGATCTGCCGGGAGTTAAAACGCAATATACCTAAACGAGGTAGAGGTGCATTAACCTATACTGCAAGAATAGCCCATCGCAAAACCATCCTGCGGCATAAATTAAAACCTAAGCAAATCAGCTTTACGTCTGAACAAAAATCAATAACGCGGAAATGGCTAGCCGACTTAAAATATAGTCCTGAGTTTATCCACGTACAGGGCAAAGCACTCTTTGGTGATTTTGTAAGTCATGAGACTATCTATAAATGGATTTGGCATTGTAAACAAAGTCATCGCCGGGAAGACCTGAAAGACCAGATGCTATATCAACATCTTGCACACGGAAAAAGACGACGAAAACGAGGTTTAAGGCGTGATAGCAGAGGGATCATCCCCAATAGGGTCTCCATTGATAAGCGACCGGTTATAGTATTGAAACGTAAACGACCAGGGGATTTTGAGATAGATTTAATGATGGGAAAAAATCATAGAGGTGCTCTGCTGGTTATGACAGACCGCGCAACGTTACTGACTAGACTGAAATTACTAAAATCAAAAGACAGCCTGGAGGTTAGACAAGGAATCAAACAAAAGCTCAATCCAATACGGAACATTGTAAAAACACTTACATTTGATAACGACCAGGCATTCAGCAAACACGAATCAATTGGTAGATACATGAACGCAGCCACTTATTTTACTCACCCGTATTCTTCCCAGGAAAAGGGTACAGTAGAAAACAGAATTGGTGTAATCCGAAGGTTCCTTCCCAAGAAAACGGACCTGCTCAAAATAACTAATGAACGTGTCAGACAAATTGAAAAGATTCTCAATAATAGGCCAGTAAGAAAATTTAACTACAAAACACCTAACCAAGTCTTCTCAGAAAAAATGCACTTATAAGTTGAACTTACAGTTTGCTAAATCTTAAATTTTGAATTCTAATTCTTGAATCCTGCATCCAATGATCCGCCCCTTACTTCGTAACGAACTTCATATCCTTACCGAGCTGGCTAACGACATCTGGCCGCGGGTCTATTCAAGTATGATCTCTCAAGCGCAAATGGAGTACATGCTCAAGTGGATGTATGCTACCGATGTCTTACAGGATAAATTAGATGACGGTGAGCTGTTTTATATTTATACTAAAGCAACTCGCCCCGTCGCTTACCTTCATCTCGAACCGGTGAGTGATCATGTGTTGAAGATTCAAAAAATTTATGTGCATCCTGATTATCACCAATCTGGCATCGGCCGACAACTCATTGAGTTTTCGGCTGAGGTAGCACGCAGCCTGCAATGCTCATCACTCGAACTTCAAGTTAACCGCACCAATCCGGCAGTTGGGTTCTATGAAAGACTTGGTTTCGTGGTGATGGAGGAAAAAGATTTCGATATCGGCAATGGGTATTTTATGAACGATTTTATTATGAAACGTTCTATTCACGGTTGAAGATATCGGCGTTTAGCGATAGGAGAGGTGGGATTCAAGATTTAATATTCGTTAGTTCAAAGGTTGCAGTTCAAAGTTCAATTTATTCGGGGCCGATCGGACTACCGACCACTAGAGTCTAACCATAGATTGTTGAATCTTGAACTTTGACCTTGCGCTTCGACTTCGCTGTTTCGGCGCTTCGACAAGCTCAGCACCCTTTAAACAATTGACTTTGAATTTTGAACTTATTTCCTAACTAACGTAAACTCCCGTCCATCAAATTCACCGTAGGAATCATAGCGAATCCAGTCGCCGATGTTGATGTAGCGGCTGGTGCCGTTGATCGGAATGTCCAGCGGTAAGTGACGGTGACCGAAAATCAGGTAGTCGTAATGCTGCTGTTGTAACATCTCTTTGGAGTGTATCACCAGCCATTCGCGTTCTTCGCCCAGAAACTTTTCGTCCGTGGTTCCGGTGGCAATGCGACTTTTACGTGAAAAGTAATTTGCGATACCAATGCCCAGGTTGGGGTGAAGTCGTGCGAACAGCCACTGACAAACGGAGGAGGCGAATACTTTCTTGATGAATTTATAGCCGTGATCGCCCGGTCCAAGTCCGTCGCCATGTCCGATGTAAAACTGCTTGCCGTTGTAGGTTTTGCTGATCGGCTCACGATAAATTTTAACCTGCAATTCTTTTTCTAAATAATCAAACGTCCACATGTCGTGATTGCCGGTGAAATAATGTACGGGAATTCCTGCGTCGGTGAATTGTGCGATTTTAGCCAGCAGCCGAACGTATCCGCGCGGCACCACCGTCTTGTATTCAAACCAGAAATCGAAAACATCGCCCAGCAGATAAAGCTCTTGCGTAGTGGGGAAGATGCTATCCATCCAGGCAATCACACGCCGTTCACGCTCCAGACTGCTCGCATAGTCGGGAACACCGAGGTGAAAATCGGACGCGAAGTAGATTTTTTTGCCGGGCTGGAGCTGTATGTTCATTTATTCAGTGAGGTAAGCGGATTCAATTGCTTGAAGTCGATTTCGAAACGGATGAGTTCTCCGAAACTCAGATCTTCGCGATCAATAACATAACGTAGATCGCTGGAATACACCAGCGGGATGTAGAGCGTAAATATATTACGAAGTAAAGATATTTCAATTCCACCTTCGTACGATAAGGCGGTTGCGTTAATTGCCGTGTTCTTGGCATCGTTAAAGGTAGCCAGATTGGCATACAGTCGCACCGGTAATTTTCCGGGCAAGTCACTCTTAATACTCATGGAAATCATATAGCTATCTGCCAAGCGGTAAAAGGAGCCGTTGGTGCTGAAGCCGCCATCCGTGCTCATAAACTGCTGGGATAAGATTCTGGACTGTTCTGTCCTTCCCAGAAACACGCCGTCAAACAAATAGTCGTCACTGCCGCTCCAGCCACTCAGTCGTAACCGATAGTCGACGTCCGGTGCGATGCGATCATCAATATTTACGATACTGGCGCGACCATTGATCTCAAGTCCTTTTGTAGGATTGGAATAAGGAATGCGACGTGTTCCTGACGCGGTGAAACGGTAAAAATCCTGATTACCGGTCATCGTTAGCTGATCTTTCCTTCCGTTCCAGCGATGCGCTTTTTCTGCTGTGTACTGCAACTGGAAATACGTGTAATCCTGGACAGTTGCTTTATAGTTGTAAAAGTAGGGTATGTCGCGTTGAATGAAAATATGACGAAGATCCAGCCGGTTTGTTCGATGATCTCGCGGAGTTTCATTGCGAAAGGTAAAGCTCAGTTTATTTTCGTTACGGAAGTAGTGCAGTGTGTTGTTGTAAACGAGGTCAATGGTAGGATTTTCGTAGAGATCATCGGCATATGCATAACGTTGTACGCTGCTACGTACAGCAATTTCCTGAAAGGCTCCGCCGCTTGGATGTATACGATAAGTAGCAAACCCTCCACCGGCTAAATCTTTTGTTCCGGCAGCAAACAACGGCATGGCAGCGAATTCAAATTTCTTTTGCGGATAGCCAATGTTATGTATCACCGCACCGGACATCACACTGTTGTAATAATTCCAGCCTATTGCAGGAGCCACGTAGAGTTGTGTGCGATCCGGATCTTCCATGTCCGTCAGCCACCGCAACTGCAACGGTTCCAGCTTTGTGAAAAGTCCTTCATCGCTGCTAATGGAATTGTTCTTCCGGTTGCGCTCCGGCATCCATTGGCCGGGATCGATTAAATGCGGAAGCACCGGTTGACCGCTGATGTGCACCGTAGTATCATTATCAAAGCCGTCTACCCAATAATTTTCTTGCTTGCCGTCGTTGGTCAGGCGGGCAATACTGACAGGGCCGTTAATCTCGCCGCAATTTTTCAGCGTGACGTCAAAAGCTACGGGCGAAGTATTCAAATCGGTTACGGCATAGTCCAATTTTTCCGTGGTGCCCAACCATTGATCAAAGAACCAGTCCAGCGATTTTCCGGTAGATTTTTCCAGAGCATTTTTTAAATCCGTCGGATGTGGATGTTTGAATTTCCAGGTTTCGTAATACGACTGCATCGCTACATCGAAGAGGGAATCGCCAAGGTAATTGTACAGGTATTGAAAGCCGAGCGACGTCTTTCCATACACCATATCAGAATAATTACGAAGCGTGTAATCTTCTGAACGATTGGATAACGCTTGGTCGTTGTTCAATCGCGCATCACCGAGGTAACGGTAATATTGTTTCAATCGGAGATCAGCGCGCGTATTGCCGGTCCATTTTCCCCAACGCCCCATTCGGTTGAAATATTCGTTCATCGTCGTGGAATCGTTCGCGTAGTTGGTAAACAAATAGCGCTTCTCGTAAAAACTGTTCATGCCTTCGTCTTGCCACGGATGCCTGCGTTCGTCACTGCCAAGAATTCCATAAAACCAATTATGTCCGAGCTCGTGAGCAAGTACGCCATCCAGCTGATACGCATTCGGCACATCGCCTATCGCCGTGATCATCGGATATTCCATGTCACTTCCGGCGGCGTAAATCACGTCTACAGCGGTTGCACTTTTATACGGATAATCACCCAGCCAGCGCGAGTAATCGCGAATGGCTCGTTCCATATAATCCGTCGCTTTCATCCAGTAGTTGGCATCGTGGTTAGTAAAGAACGCCCACAACGTCACGCGCTCTCTGCTGTTGGGTAGTTCCATGGTGTTTTTCATTACATGCCACCGCTTGTCGGCGAACCACGAGAAATCGTGCACGCGGTCCTGGCGGTAGCGCAGCGTCTTGTTCACCGGTGATGAGGGCGGAAAGCGAAGACTGTCCTTCTGGAATTCTGTAATCGACATCGTCTCGAGCACTTTCGTGTTCAACCATTCGGTCTCTTTTTCGCCGTCTACCAGTTCTCCGGTAGCGCCTACCACATAATTCTCCGGCAACGTAAGGGTCACATCAAAGGAGCCAAACTCGCTGTAGAATTCTCCTTTGTCGATATATGGCATGTACTTCCAACCATCACGATCGTACACCGCCGGTTTGGGATACCATTGTGTAATCATGTACATATTTCCGCTATGTCCGAAGCGGGAAATGGAGGCCGATGGAATTTTTACACGGAAAGGCGTCGAGATTACAATTGAATCTCCCGGTAGTAAGGGTTGTCTAAGTTGCAACAAGGCAACATCTTCTGTATCGCGCAACGTTTGCCACGATAATAGTTGTCCGTTTACTGAAAATGCCAGCGAGTCAACGAAGCCGTAACCGTTCTTTCCGGCTTTGATGAACCGTTGGTCCATGTCGTTGTAATAGGTCTTCGCCAAGACCGTATTTTCATTCTTATACGCGTTGGGCCACAAGTGAAAATAAAGCTCGCGCAGCGTATCCGGACTGTTGTTCGTATAGGTGATCTGTTCGTCGCCGCGCAAAAAATGATTTCGGTCGTCCAGTTGAACGGTAATCACGTAACGGACGTTTTGCTGGAAATAGCCGGTAGTTGCGGCTGTCGTCAGGACGGTTGTCCAGCAGCAAATCGCAATCAGCAGGATAAAACGAAGTAAATAGACCATACGCGAAAGGTACGGCTCAAACGAAAGTAGCGGTGAGTTATTGTCAGGATTTTTTCCGCAATAATTCCTGGATTTTCAGGTCCAGGTCCTCGGCCGAAAGCCCTTTGGCAATGATTTTTCCGGATTCGTCCAGCAAAATACTGTAGGGAATGGAGCCAATCTTATAATCAGTAACACAACGACTGTCCCATTTTTTTAGTTCACTCACTTGTGGCCAAATCAGTCCGTCGTTCTTCACCGCCCGCTTCCAGGCATCCATATTGTCG
>CAINVI010000242.1 GCA_903854075.1 Candidatus Pollutiaquabacter sp.
CCGGACCAGCATTTTTCATCAGCTGTGGCGATAATTGGAACAATGATAAGCCGCATGTTATTTATGGCTACGCGCTGGTCGATTCCGGTTGTACCTTGACCATCAATCCCGGCACCAATGTGCATCTGCACCCCGGCTCAGGGGTGATCGTATTATCATCAGGCACAATCAACGTAAATGGCACCACTACTTCTCCGGTTACTTTTCAGGGAGACCGGTTAGGTGAAGCTTTCAAAGATATTCCCGGTCAGTGGGATAGAATCTGGTTATCGAATATCACACGCAGCAATTTGGTAAATGGCTCTAATGAGATTGGCCCAGGTACACAGAACTCCGTCATCCGAAATGCCATTATCAAGAACGGCACCATCGGCATTTTGGCGGATACCACATTCGCACCGGGCGCTGTAACGCTCCGACTAGAAAACACGATTATTAAAAACATGTCATACAACGGTGTTACCTTTCGCGGTGCGACGGTTAAAAGTTTTAACTGTGTATATGCTAACTGCGGCGCACAAACGGCCAACATGCTGTTTGGCGGAACGTATGACTATTACCACTGCACGTTTGCCAATTACTGGACTAACGGCAATCGTCAAGATCCGGCAGTAAGCATGAATAACTATTTCGACACGTATGTGCGTCCGCTCGATGCCCATTTTTATAATTGTATCGTTCACGGCAATCTTGAAACAGAACTCGGTGTGGACTCCAACGAACGTGGCACGCCAAATCAATTCCGGTTTTTATTTGACCATGCCTTAGTGAAACTGGAAAACTCCTACCCGATTTCAAACACCAACTTTTTCAGCAATGTGCTCAAGTCGACATTTTCGAGCAATAATCCGCGCTTCGAAGACGTTGACAACAACTTGTATCAACTTGACTCCACCTCTATCGCAATCGATTATGGAAGTGCTTCCTTTTTAAGCGCTGATCCAATCTTGAATACAGATATCACCGGACAATTCCGGCCGCTCGGATTCAATCCGGATCTGGGCGCCTACGAAAGGCGATAATACCGCAAGTTTAAATTGATGATAGAACATTTTCACTGAGTCCTGAACTACACATTTGCCGGATTTATCTGCATGAACTTATTGCTACCTACTGCCTATCTTCCGCCGGTCAGTTATCTGCGGTATTTACTAAAGCAAGATAACGTACGGATAGAAGGACACGAGCACTTCGTGAAGCAAACGCTGCGAAATCGCTGTGAGATCTATGGTGCCAACGGACGACTTCGACTCACGGTTCCAGTAGACCATACAGATCGCTGGCGGAAACCTATCCGGGAAATAAAAGTCCGAAATGACGAGCCCTGGAAAAGACTGCATCTGAAAAGTATTATTTCGGCGTACGGAAAATCTCCGTTTTTTGAATTTTACGCCGATGAATTGCACCAGGTATTTCGACAAGAATATTCGTTTCTCTTGGATTTGAATGTAACGTTGCTGCAGCTTTTCCTTAAATGGCTCAAATCGAAAAAGCAGATCACGATAACCGATACGTTTATCCCGTATAGCAATGAACCGTGGGATGCGAGAAGTTCTTTTAACGATCCTGATACTGCACTGCCAGCATCCAAAAACAACAGCAAAATTGGCTACTATCAAGTGTTCGAAGAGCGCCACGGTTTTCAAACAGACCTGAGCGGACTAGATCTTATTTTCAACACCGGCCCGGAGGCCGTTGCATACTTACAGTGACAACACTTCTGCGACGCGCATCAAATCCATCGGGAATTCTTTTTTATTCTTCACCACAACATCGAAATCTGTCAACTCGATGTGATTATTAATCAAGCCCACCATTTTACCGGAAACGCCAGCCATCAATTGCTCCACGGCAGCGACGCCAAAACGACTGGCTAGGACACGATCAAAACAGGTAGGACTACCACCGCGTTGCATATGTCCAAGAACACTGACACGTGTATCATACTGCTGGAAACGACTTTTTACTTCTTCGGCAATCTTATAGGCACCGCCGGAATCATCACCTTCCGCAACCATCACAATCATGGAAGTTTTTTTTCGTTCCCATCCGCGATTAAGGATAGAAATAATTTGTTCTACGCGAGTAACCGTTTCCGGAATTAGAATAGCTTCCGCACCACTGCCGATACCACTGAGAATAGCTATCATTCCGGCATCACGTCCCATCACTTCCACGAAAAAGAGTCGATCGTGCGAGTCGGCCGTATCACGGATCTTATCGACCGCCTGTACAACAGTATTTAAAGCCGTATCATAGCCAATCGCAAAATCAGTACCATAGATATCATTATCAATGGTTTTTGGGATACCAATTGCAGGTATCGGATGCTCGGAGAGAAAGGTTTGTAAACCACGGAAAGATCCGTCGCCGCC
>CAINVI010000243.1 GCA_903854075.1 Candidatus Pollutiaquabacter sp.
CGAAAATTTTGCAAGATCGTTTTGAGCGTTTTTACTGGATACAATGATCACATCGGAATGTTTACATCCGAGCTGAAATCTGATATTTCTTTGCTGGATTTCTTCCGCGCCGAATAAGTAACTGAGATGAACATGCTGAAAATCCGGAATCCAATACAAACGGAGTACTCGGTTGTTGGATAACAGATGGGCATGATTTAGTGTAAATAATACAGTGAGCGGTGCGGTATCAAAGCGACGTAAACGCCTGGTGAGCTGTTTGTCATAACCTCTGAACAACATGGACATCTTAAATACGGCAGCTCTGTAATGATGTGCTACTGATCGAATAATGGAAGACATTCCATTATTGTCAGCTACACCTTCCAGATTTCTTACAAGAAAAATCCGAACGTCATTTCTGGTTTTGAGCGCTTCGATGAGATTCGATTGGTAGGTGAAACCGCCCGTCCACGAACTGCTGCCCAATGTTGGTATAATGATATTTATACGATCAGCCATTCAGGGATTCAATATAGGCATCGGTCAGGGCCTCTTTCAAGGTCCTTTTAGGATGCCAGCCAGTTAACCGTGTTGTCTTTTCAATAGATGCAAACTGACGAGGACGGTCCACTTTACGGACTTTTGACGGATCTTGTAAAGCCTTCAGGGGCCTAGCTGATATCTCAGCGATAAGTTCCAAAATGTCAACTACGGAGTGTTCCGTTTCAGTGCCAATATTTATAGTTTCAAAGGTGTTTTCAAAGGAACTTGTTCCTGCGGCATAAAATCCTTCTGCTACATCTTTCACGTGTATGTAGCTACGAAGCGGGGTCAAATTTCCTAATTGAATTACCTCAACTCCCTTTTTTACTTGCTTCAAAATATCAGGAACCAAATGCTCGTTGGTTTCGTGACTACCAACCGTATTAAAGAGTCGACAAGCTACTGCAGTTAATCGACCACGTTCTGCCTGCAAACGCAATAAGTGTTCTCCGGCAAGTTTGGTTATGCTGTAAATATCATGCGCAACAATGGGCGTTGAATCTTCTGCTAACGGAATATCCACGGTATCATAGACAGCTCCACTTGAAGCAAAAACGATCTTGGGTATTCCTGCGATAACAGCAGCTTCAAGCACACGCTGTGTACCTTCAATATTTGTTCGTATTGCAGTGGCAGGATCATTCTCACAGGTAGGAATATGGTGAATCGCTGCCAGATGAAAAATTAATTGGTAAGTGCTACTGGAAAAAACAGAATTCAGAAAGTCGCTGTCTAAAATATCTCCCTCGAAAACAGTAAGTCTGTCCGAAACAGGAAGCAAACTTTTTCGTCCATAGGAGAAATTATCAATCACCGTCACCTTATGACCATTCCTTATCAGTAAATCTGTTAGGTGCGAGCCGACGAATCCGGCACCGCCGGTAATCAGGATATTCATGTCTTGACCTTTTTCAACTGGACAGATTGGGCTTTCTGGCTATATAGCTGTGCAGTCGGCCGGGTATTCTTTTTTCATCGAGTGCACCACCAAATTTAATAGCCGCTGCTTTCCGGTAAATGTACCTAAATGGCCCAAACTTTCCAATAATTCCATATTTACGGGCAGCTCGGCTGTTGAGTTGCTCCTTGAAAATGGAAGGTAAATTGGCTATATCTTGAGGTGATTGGGGGAAGTAATTGATGATGGATTCAAAATGCCCTAAATTCAGTAAAATGTCTAGTCCGGCATCCTTCATGGCAGACCTGTATTCGGGGTCACTAAATGCATTTTCCCCGCCGTAATACTTGTGCAGTGGATGTTCTTGAAGAAAACGCTGTTTGTCATTTTGATCAAACACTACATGATCACGAATGGTAAACAATACACCTCCTGGCTTAAGTACGCGAGCACATTCTTTAATGAAATTTTTCAAATGTGAGGCATGATGCATCGCCTGACGCACATAAACAATATCGAAGGAATGATCGGGGAACTCCAGTTCGCCGGCATCCATTTCGTAGAGGCCTTTGACGTTGGTCAGGCCCAGTTCCGTGACGCGCTGGCGGGCTTTTTCGAGCATCTCGGTGGAGAGATCGATGCCCACGATGTCGAGATCGCGCTTGTAGTCGGGCAGTGAG
>CAINVI010000244.1 GCA_903854075.1 Candidatus Pollutiaquabacter sp.
CGGAGACATGTTTCGTCTAAACATGCCAAAAGGATTTCACCTCGTTCACTCTGCGAGCACTTTCAATGAACCTGGTCAGTTGTATCTTACATTTATCAACGGTGGTCGTGCCGTTGACTCAGCGTCTCCATTTATCAACCGATGTGATGAAGGAAGTCAAAACGCTTACGTTGAGCGTTTGACCATGTCATCTGGAAGATCTCTTGACTACTGTGTCAGCAATCCAGCCATTAATTTCAACGCTCCAGCTGATCCGATTTTTAATGAATATCGATGGATTAATCGAATGATGTCCTACAACAGCGTGACCATTGCGAGTGATTCGACTTTGAAATCAAGGGGCCCATCTAGAGTCAATGGCCCGTCGATGGCCAAAATGTCTGTAAACGTATTCTCTAATCCATCTGGGCAAATCCGTAACCAAGCTGATCAGATTTTTGCAACTGAAATGTCGGAAACATCTTCCATCCTAAACACAAGCTGTTTTGGGCAAGCGATCCAGCCATTAGGCAATGCCGCTATATTTCAAGGAATGCTTGAATGGCAGGTCGGTGGGGCTCCACTATTTGGTTGTACGGTTCTCAAGAATAATGCTGCATACGTTTATGTCGGTGCTTTTTTGACTGAGGTTCAACTTCCACTCACAGGCTCTGCAAGTTTTGGTC
Source organism: Candidatus Pollutiaquabacter sp. (assembly GCA_903854075.1). Taxonomy (GTDB): domain Bacteria; phylum Bacteroidota; class Bacteroidia; order AKYH767-A; family 2013-40CM-41-45; genus Pollutiaquabacter. The sequence continues at coordinate 666 of CAINVI010000244.1, forward strand.
AGTTCTTTACGCCAGCCATTGCAAGTGCAAGGGGTGCTGAAGTTGTGGTTGAGATCGGTCCATACCCAAGCAATGCCGCACCATTGGTTCATTCGGTTGCAGCTGATGCTCAAGGGTTGATGGTGGCTAACCTCAAAAAGATCATGCCTTCTGCAAATCAGTGGGGATGCGCTCAAGGTCAACAGCCTTGCAATGGTCAAGGGCCCATCGTGAACCAGCCTCATCACCCAGTAGGTCAAAATCCAGTGATTCTACCTGCAGAGCCGTGTCGAGAAAACTGTAGGCCAAGACCGCGTCGCTGGTGGGCTCCCTGGAGAAGATAAAGAGACGGAAAATTTAGGAACATTTTTTGAATACAAGTTAGGGCTTTGATGCGGAAGTGTCAGAGCCCTAAGTCGTTTTGTTTAACCCAAAAAATGCTTTCGATCTCGCGACGAAGTCGAAAGCATTTTTTGGGCTCAAGGAAAGGAAGAACACTCGAAATAGAATTCTCTACGTGCAGGTTGGATTCACCTTGGCTAGGCCTCGTTTGGAGAAAGATTTGTTGATCTCACAAAGATTTGGTGTTCCATCTTCAATATCTGCGTTGTCGTCGTCAAGGGCCAATAGGACCTTGTAGACATCGGTCATCTTGTTGTACTTGTAGATTCCCTTGAACAAATAGGTTCCCATAAGGTCTTTTGCTTTGACGTTGCCATGCTTTTCTTTGAGTCGTGTATTCAACTCCCAAAACGCTCCACCAACAATAAGTCCTGTAGAATGGGGGTCGAAGTAAGAGGCATCTTTCGGATAAACTCGAACCACATCAGTGTTGCGTACCGGTGTTCCAGCAATCGGCATAAAATTAACGCCAACGACGGAGTCGTCTGTCATATAATTTGCCAAAGCATC
>CAINVI010000245.1 GCA_903854075.1 Candidatus Pollutiaquabacter sp.
ATCAATGTCTTCGCCATACATGAAAAAGTCCTCATCAAGTAATCCTATTTTTTCTAGTACTGAACGACGTAATAGCATGAAAGCTCCGGATAACACGTCCACTTCGTGGACTTTATCGGCATCAAGGTACCCGAGGTGATAGCGCCCAAAGGTTTTTGATTTTGGAAAAAGATAGGAGAGACCAAAGATCTTATAAAAGGCAACGGCAGGAGTAGGGAGCCCGCGCTTAGATTCTGGCAGAAATTTGCCGCTACCATCGATCATACGAACGCCGAGTCCTCCGGTATCAGGATGCTCGTCCATAAAGGCAACAACTTTACGGAAAGTATCCTCTTCTACGACAGTATCAGGATTAAGCAACAATACGTATTCGCCGGTTGCAACGCGAATCGCCTGGTTATTGGCACGCGAAAATCCGGTGTTTTCTTTATTGGCGATGAGCCTCACTTCCGGAAATTTTTCCTGGACCATCTCCACGGAGCCGTCTACTGAATTGTTATCGACTACAAAGACTTCCATCGCGAGTCCCTCGCCGGCACGCACTACCGAACGAAGACACTGCTCCAGGAAGTACTTGACGTTGTAGTTGACGATTACGACGGATAGCTTCACAACGAATTATATTAACGGGCAATAGATTGATCGTAGGGCACGCGCTGCAAAATGGAACGGCCTAAGGTTACTTCATCAGCATATTCCAGTTCGTCGCCTATGGAAACGCCGCGAGCAATGGTAGAGCACCGCAGATCCGTTCGGTTCAATTGCTGCAAACGTTTGTATAAATAAAACGTGGTAGTGTCGCCTTCCATAGTGGCACTCAAGGCCATAATCACTTCCTGAATCTCCATACCTTTCAAGCGCTCCAGCAATGGTTCAATAGTCAGGTTGCCGGGACCGATTCCGTCCATGGGCGATATGATGCCTCCTAAAACATGGTACTTGCCTTTAAACTGTTGCGTATTTTCTACGGCAATGACATCGCGGATATCTTCCACTACGCAGAGCAACGTACTGTCACGACGCGGATCGGCACAGATGCTGCACACCTCTAACTCTGTAACGTTATGACATTCCCGGCAATAGCGTATTTCATTTCGAAGCCGTAAAAGAACATTTCCTAGCCGGCCAGAATCGTTTGGATCTGAACGTAACAAGTGAAGTACCAGTCGCAAGGCAGAGCGTTTTCCAATACCGGGAAGTCGCGAAAATTCGCTAACAGCTTCGTCTAAAAGTCGGGAGGGAAGGGTGCTCAAGTTGGTGTTGATAAATCCGGGGAGTTCGCCGGCTTGTCCGGTCACGAATTTAGTTACTTCGGGCTGCATACACAACCTTTCCGATGTCATCTACCCTGATTTTAACCTGTGTTTTGGCGTATTCGGCCCTGCTTTTCGTGGTCGTCTGGCTGACTAGCCGAAAAGCGGATAACGATTCGTACTTTATTGGCAACCGATCTTCCCCGTGGTATGTCGTCGCTTACGGAATGATCGGAGCTTCCCTCTCCGGCGTCACCTTCATGTCTGTACCGGGCTGGGTGGGAGCGACACAGTTCAGCTACCTTATTGTAGTCTTCGGTTATCTCGCCGGCTACACCGTGATAGCAACGGTATTATTGCCGCTGTATTACCGAATGAATCTGACATCTATTTACAGTTATCTCGAGTCACGCTTTGGCAGTTCCAGTTATAAAACGGGCGCTTTTTATTTCATCTTATCCCGTACCATCGGTGCTGCCTTTCGCTTATATATTGTGGTCAATGTATTACAGACATTTGTCTTTGACGCATGGGGCGTTCCCTTTTGGTTGACGGTAGCGGTTTTCATCCTGCTGATTCTATTATACACCTACGAGGGAGGCGTTCGAACCATCGTGTGGACCGATACCTTGCAAACAACCTTCATGCTTGGGTCGTTGGTGTTGACTATCATTCTTATAGCCCGGCAACTTGATTTTTCTTTTGATCAAGTGTGGGAGCAGGTTTTTAGTGGTCCTTATTCCGAAATGGTGGTATCCGACTGGAAGGCAAAAAATCATTTCCTGAAACATTTCTTCGGTGGTATGTTTATCGCTATTGCCATGACGGGCTTGGATCAGGAAATGATGCAGAAAAACATTAGCGTTCGTACGCTAAAAGGGGCACAGCTCAATATGTTTTCATTTAGTGTTGTGTTGGTGTTTATCAATTTGTTGTTCCTATCGCTCGGAGTTTTGTTGTATACCTATTCCGCCAGTCATGGTACGGCAATTCCTTTACGTACCTCTGACGATTTGTTTCCGGTGATTGCGCTGGAGCAATTGGGAGTTTTTTCAGCGGTCTTCTTTATTATTGGCCTGATTTCTGCGGCTTATCCTAGTGCCGATGGTGCGTTGACTGCACTGACGGCTTCATTCTGTTTAGATATTCTTGGTATCAAAAAACGAGGATGGACAGAAGAGCGTCAGAAAAAGATGCGCTACACGGTGCATATCGGTTTTGCAGTATTGTTGTTACTCGTCATCGTTATTTTCCGAATGATCAACGACGATGCTGTTATCAGCAAACTGTTCACCGTAGCCAGTTACACGTACGGTCCGCTTCTCGGATTGTATGCTTTTGGTTTATTCAGTCGGCGCGCCGTTACCGACAAACTGGTTCCCGTTGTTTGTCTGATTGGTCCATTGCTCTGTTACATTCTTAATGAAAACTCTGTTAACTGGATGAGCGGGTACAAGTTCGGCTTCGAGTTGTTGATTGTAAACGGTTTAATCACATTTATTGCTTTAACTTTTATAAGTCGTCCCTCAGCGGAAAAAGTGGTATAAGTTGGTAATGCTGATTTTTTTAGTTTAATTTTATACCATGAAAGTGGCAGATATAAAAAGAGTCTTAGTCGGCTGTGTCGGATTTTTACTTTTATCCATCACTTCATCGGCGGCTGAAGTTGATTCGGTCGGTGTTGAAACGGTTAACGGCACCAAATTTATTCGTCACAAGGTGGAAGCGGGCGAAAATTGGTATTCGATTTCCCGCCGCTATGCTATTTTCTATACCGAGCTACGGCTGGCAAATAAGGAATCTGCCGAGGTGCTGAAAGTCGGACAAGTCATCAATATTCCTCCGAAAGCCAAGGCCGGCGATCCGCGTTATCAAAAAAATTATACCAACCAGGAATCGCCGAAGGAAGTGAAGAAGGAAGTAGCGACTCCTGCCGTTACTCCGGTCGATCTGCCACTACCATTGCCGGAAAAAGTACAACCTGTTAGCCTCGAAAAAAATACGGTGAAGCATGTGGTAACTTCCGGACAAACGGTTTACAGCATTTCCAGAATGTACGGTGTGAAACCGACGGATATTGCTACCTGGAATAACCTGACCAATTTCACGATTGCCGTTGGACAAGAATTGGTCATCAAAGATGCTGGAGCTCCTGAAAAAACAGGCGAACGAATAGTTTCAGAAAGAAGTTCGACTCCAACAACCTCCAGTGATCCGGTTTCTTCAGAAAGCAACAAGGCGGAAGCCGGTACTAAATCGATTTCCGGTTATGTTTTTGCTTCCGGACGTCAGGATGTATCCGAAAAAGGTTTTGCCGGTTGTATTGAAGAGGAAGAAATCAATCCGAATAAATACTATGCGCTTCATCGTACTGCACCAATTGGTACAGTAGTCAAGGTGACGAATAAGAAGAACGGACGTTCCGTATTTGTAAAAGTCGTAGGTTCTTTACCGAATACTCCCGAAAACGACGGGTTCATTCTGAAAATGTCCAAAGCCGGTGCCGATCAATTATGGGTTTACGATACGAAGTTCCAGGTGGAATTATTGTACGGCGTTCCTTCCAAGTAACGATTGATTCAATCGGTAATTTTTTAATTGCCCGAAAATTTTTCGGTTACAACGTTCAGAAATTCATCGAACATTGCCGCATTTCCTGCAATGATTTCCTTGCCGAATGTAGCATCGATTCCGCCGCTGAAATCGGTAACTTTCCCGCCGGCTTCGCGAACTAAAACTACGCCGGCGGCAACATCCCAGGGGTTCAATCCGTATTCATAAAACGCTTCGAAACGACCGGCTGCAACGTAGGCTAAATCTGCCGCAGCAGAACCAAGTCGTCGTATCCCGTGTGAGTTACGCATCAGAAAATCAAAAACAGCCATGTACGGTTGCATGCGGTCGTAATTGTGGTACGGAAAACCGGTTGCAAATAGGGAGTCCGCTACACTGTTCGTTTGGGAAACTGCTATACGCCGGCCATTCAGATAAGTGCCTCCGTTTTTCCAGGCATAGAAACATTCGTCCAGGTTCAGTTCGTGAACAACGCCAAGCACGGGAATGTCATTTTCGTATAAGGCAATGCTAATGCAAAAGCAGGGAAGACCATGCAGGAAATTGGTGGTGCCGTCGAGCGGATCAATGATCCAGTTGTAGCGTGCACCACGATGATTGGCGGTATTTTCTTCCGTGATGAAACCGGCTTCGGGCAAGAGTTCTTGCAATCGTTTTACTAGCTGTCGCTCGGATTCTTTATCCACATACGATACCAGATCATTGTGACCTTTCTTCTCTATCAAAGAAGCGTCGAAATGCTCTCGCTCCTTTATAATGAACGCTCCGACGTTTTTGGTTAGCGCGGTGACTTCACGGCAAAGCGTTTCGAGATTCATTGATTCGCCGGTTTTGGACGGAAAAAGCTGTAGCCTGCAATTCCAACGATGATCAGTAGCGAAGAGATGAGCTGAGCTTGCGTAAAACCGAAATCTCCAATGTGATATTGTGAATTCACGCGGATCAATTCGATAAAGAAGCGTTCTATACCGTTAAAGAGCAAGTAGAGCGAGAACATCCGACCCGGCGTGGTAATTTTTTTGCGCAGCGACCATAAAGCGAAAAATAACAGAATACAAGTAACGGCTTCATAGAGCGGAGTAGGAAAAACCCCTTCGGCCAGTTCGTAGCAATATTTTCCATCACAACCCGGAATTGGAACACCTTCGCTGATGACATTGTTTGGATATTTAAAGCTCCAGCACCAATCCGGCAGCCATGTTAACCAGTCCGGTTTAGCAACTGCATTAACAATTCCCCAGTCACCATCGCCGGAAAGTTGACATCCCAGGCGACCTGTGCCGTAAGCCAGCATTAAGCCTGGCGCTGCAGCATCACACAAGAGTAGTAATGGTATTGCGTGTTTGCGGGCGTACCATAATACGGTGAGCGAGCCGACAATCAATCCGCCGTACATCGTCAAGCCGGAACCACTGAAAAATCCTCCGATGGGATCCGCGATGAAATCTTCCCAGTATTCCAGTAAGTGAAACAACTTGGCACCTATTAGTCCGCCAAGAGCAGCCATCATGGTGAATTCTGTGACCAGATCGGAAGGAAATTGCTGAAGAATTTCTTTCTTCGGCTCTTTCAGCTCCTGTTGCTTGCCTTCTCTGTATTTGAGGTAACCGCTGATTGCCGCCATTATGCATCCGGAAAGGTAGTGGCCTTTCAGAGAAAGTATAGCCGCTTGTGGATTTTCAAAAAATACTTCTTTATTAAAAATCGCATACCCGATTTTAGTACCGATTATCATACCGAAAAGCGCGTTCCAGAAAATATCACCGGAAGAAACCGGTGCGCCTTTCAGTACGGTAATGGCTTTTCCTTTTAGCAGTCCGTTCATTTCCTTCCGTTGAAGTTCCAGACGCAGTGTCCAGGCCGCAAAAAGGAAGGAGATAGCCACCAAGGTTCCGAACGTAGGAGGAAAGTGAATCGAAAAATCGGTTCCCAACAAATCGTTTAATACATCGGATATTCCCGGATACATAGGGTGGGGTTAAAGAGTGAGATGGTATCGACCGCTATGCAGTCAATGTGTAAGTTCAGGTACGAGTCGTCCTTCAAAAACTCCCTCGTCGTTAAGTGACATCAACTCGGTTTGGACCAAAGAATTGACCAGCTGAAGATCCCCCGAAACGCATACTCTAAGGTAGTTGTCGGTGTGGCCGTAAACTTTTCCATCTTTGATTTCGGATTCTAACAAAACAGTGCGTGTACTATTCTGATGGAGTTCGTAAAACGCCCGCTGCTTCTTGGCTGATAAAATGCGCAACATTTTATTGCGTTGTTTACGGATATTCATTGGAACGGCCGGGGAAATTTCCGGCGCATCAGTGCCTTCTCGCTCCGAATAAGTAAACACGTGCAGGTAAGAGATGTCTAAATCGGAGAGAAATGTATAAGTGTCATGAAAATCTTCGTCCGTTTCTGAAGGGAATCCTACAATCACATCGACGCCAATACAGGCATGTGGAAGCAATTGTTTGATTTTATTCACGCGCTCGATGTATACTTGTCGCAGGTAACGACGACGCATCAGTTTCAGGATACGATCAGAACCGGATTGCAAGGGAATGTGAAAGTGGGGAACGAAAAGGCGGGAGTTTGCTACGAATTCAATGATCTCATCGGTTAGCAAATTCGGTTCGATGGAGGAGATGCGGAATCGATCAATTCCTTCTAAAACGTCTAATGCTCGAATCAAATCCAGAAACGTTTCATGTCGCTGGCCGGTAGTCAGATTCAACCCAAAGTCGCCGATGTTAACGCCGGTGAGCACGATTTCACGGATTCCAAGGGAAGCGATTTCTTTGGCTTGACGGACAATATTCTCCATCGTGTCACTGCGACTGAAACCTCGTGCTTTGGGAATGGTGCAGTATGAACACGTGTAATCGCAGCCGTCCTGTACTTTCAGAAAAGCCCTGGTGCGATCGCCGGCAGAGTAGGAAGATTTAAAATCCACGACTTGTTCGATTTCACAGGAGTGGATGCTGGCGTGTTCTTTTTTGTTCAGCTCGCCGAGAAATTGCAACAAGTTGAATTTCTCGTTGGCGCCCAAAACGATATCGACGCCTTCAATGGAGGCGATCTCTTCGGGTTTCAGTTGTGCGTAACAGCCAATGACGGCCACAAAGGCATCCGGATTGGTGGAAAGCGCGCGACGCACCAAGTGGCGGCATTCTTTATCGGCATTATCGGTTACGGAGCAGGTGTTGATCACATACAGGTCTGGACCGGCATCGAAGTTAACCTTGGAAAAACCACCCTCTTTTAACTGCCGGGCAAGGGTAGAAGTCTCTGCAAAGTTGAGTTTGCAGCCGAGTGTATGAAAAGCGACAGTAGAGGACCGCGACATGGCGTGCAAAGGTAGTTTTTTGAAGGGGATTCTTCGTGCCTGCAAGGGCCAGTTCCTACTTGAAAAGGAATGGCTTTTGGTTTTACCGTGTATTACTTAACATAATGTTTGACAAAGTAAGAATAGTTGAAAATTATTTAGAGTTACTGCTTTTAACGCGTTGTTCGCGGGTAATTTTACGCGGATGAAAGGCAGGTTTAGCTTTTGGCTTATTGGTTCGACGTTTGTTCTGGCGCTCTGTTTGCTGTGGTCCGGCTGCAGCACTAAAAAAGCAGATACCGGAAAAACAGTTTTCCGGTATAACGATGCCACGGGCATAACGAACCTTGATCCGGCTTTTTCCCGCGACCAGTCACATAACTGGGTTTGCCAGCAGCTTTATAACGGACTTGTTGAGCTGGATTCCAACCTGATTGTCCGTCCGAGCATAGCGTCGAATTGGTCGATTTCTGATGACCTTACTACTTATTTATTTACTTTACGTAAAGATGTTTATTTTACTGAAAATAAATTATTTATAAATAGCAATAAAAGCCGTTTATCGGCCCGTCTTGTAACTGCAAAGGATATGGTTTTCAGTCTGCAGCGATTGGTCGATCCGGAACTTGCTTCTCCCGGTTCCTGGGTGATGAATTCGGTGGTCAAAGCCGCGGATGGACAGCTGACCGGTGTTCGGGCCTTGAACGACTCCACGGTTGAAATTCAACTCAACGGACCTAATCCGGCGTTCCTTTCCTTGTTGGCCATGCCGTATTGCTCTGTAGTTCCACAGGAAGTAGTACGTTATTACGGAAATGAATTTGGGCGAAATCCTTGTGGTACCGGACCGTTCAAGCTGGCGTTTTGGAAAGAAAATGTCCGGCTGATCTTGCACCGCAACGAGCATTATTTTGAAGTGTTGAATGGACAATCATTACCTTTTCTCGATGCGGTTGAAATCAGTTTTATCAACGATAAGCAAAGTGCCTTTATCGAATTCCTAAAAGGAAATTTGGATTTGCTTTCCGGTTTGGATCCTTCTTATAAAGATGAACTGCTTACCGCCTCCGGCGAATTGCAACCCCGTCATCGCGGTAAGTTTCGGCTGCAAACGTTGCCCTACCTGAATACGGAATACCTGGGAATAGTCGTCGATACGCAGGCAGCATCTACAACAAATTCTCCGTTACGGATACCCGCCGTTCGACAGGCCCTTAGTTATGGTTTCGACCGGGCATCTATGATGCTGTATCTGCGCAATAACATGGCCACGCCTGGCATTTATGGATTCGTTCCGCCCGGGTTGCCCTCCTTTTTAGCGGATACAAGCATTGGGTATAGCTATAATCCAGATAAATCCCTGGAACTCTTGAAAGAAGCGGGCTTTCCGAATGGAAAAGGATTGCCTGAAATCGTGCTCAGCACTACATCGTCCTACCTCGACTTGTGTGAGTTTATCAAGAGTCAATGGGAAGCAATTGGTATCAACGTAAAGATTGATGTGAATCAGGCTGCGGTTCACCGTAAAATGGTCGCAGAGCAAAAGCTCACCTTTTTCCGCGGCTCCTGGATTGCCGACTATCCTGATGCGGAAAAT
>CAINVI010000246.1 GCA_903854075.1 Candidatus Pollutiaquabacter sp.
ATTGTGATTGTTTTTCTATTTCCTGTTGTTTTTTAAAAGTTCCCGCATCAGTTGATTGTGCTGACAGTATGACGTGCTGATCTTGCAGTATGCGACTGTTTCTTTATTGCATTTGTTTTCTGTACGGTCAATCAGCCAGCGGTTGGGGTTTCTGGGCTCATCAGCGTATCAATTATATGGCGTGTTTCACATTGCCGCCGGAATTGTTTGGTTTTTATAAGCCAAACATTGGCTATGTTTTTGAGCACGCCGTAGATCCCGATAAGAGGCGCTATTCCGACCCGCAAGAGGCGCCACGTCATTACATGGACCTTGATCGCTACGGCGGAGTGGATGCGGTACCGCACCGCTGGAACGAAGCCGTTGAGAAATATTCGGAAGATACGCTCGTCGAACACGGTATTGTTCCATGGGCTATTCAGCGGTTTTATTATGCTCTTGTCAGGTCGTTTACGGAGCGGGATCAAGCGCGAATACTTTACTATTCCGCGGTGCTGGGTCATTATGTGGGTGATGCACATGTTCCGTTACATTGTACACGTAATTACAACGGACAACTTACGGGTCAAAAAGGTATTCACGGATTTTGGGAATCCCGCCTGCCGGAATTGTTTGGTGATGGATTTGACCTTGCTCCGGGGCCTTGTAAATACCTGGATGATCCCTTGCAGAAGGCATGGGATATTCTTCGGGAGAGCTCCGCGGCAGTAGATTCGGTATTGTTGTTTGAACGGCAGCTGGATAGCTCTACTGCGCCGGATCAGAAATTTGCTTTTGAAGATCGGGGTAATATTACGGTAAAAACCTATTCCGCCGCTTACGCAAAAAAATATCTTACGATGCTTGATGGTCAGGTAGAACGACGGATGTATTTGGCCATTCTTCGCGTGGGTTCCTTTTGGTATTCCGCGTGGGTAGACGCCGGTCAGCCTCATTTATTTTCAATGCCACAAACTGATTCGACGGAATCAATAGTGGACAATGAAACGGCGGGAAGTTTTTTGAAAATACTAAAGGAGAGGATCTGTGAGGATCAGCATTGATTAGCGCTTACGGATGATGGTTTGCTTTCGGTTAGGACCTACAGAAACGATAGATACCGGAACATGTAATTGCTCCTCCAACCAGGCGATATAACCTGAAAGTGCAACAGGAAACTGGTCTTCGGAATCAATTCCTGTTAAATCCGTTTTCCAGCCGGGTAATGAAATATAAATCGGCTTGACGTCCATATTGACGATGTCATACGGCATATAATCCATCCGCTCACCGTTTATCTCATAGTGCGTGCAGACCTGAATCGTATCGAAATCACTCAGCACATCGGGCTTGGTCATGGTCAGATCGGTGACTCCGTTAATCATGATAGCGTACCGTAGAGCAGGAAGATCGAGCCATCCGCAGCGGCGCGGCCGGCCCGTTGTTGCGCCAAATTCATTTCCGGCTTTACGAATGGCTTCGCCGGTAGCATTATCAAGTTCGGTCGGGAAGGGGCCACTGCCGACACGCGTACAATACGCTTTGAAAATTCCGTATACTTTCTTGATGTGGCGCGGCGCAACTCCAAGTCCTGTGCAAGCGCCGGCAGTAATGGTATTGGAAGAAGTCACAAACGGATACGATCCAAAGTCGATGTCGAGTAAAGATCCTTGAGCACCTTCGGCAAGTATAGTGCGGTGGGATTGTATGAACTTGTTGATCAAATGCTCACTGTCTACCAAGTTCAGCGTACGCATGAAATCGATGGCCGCAAAAAAGTCCGTTTCCAAATCAGCAAGAGCCGTCATCGGATAATTCATGGAACGTAATAGTTCCGTATGCTTGAGCTTGAGCTTTTCGTACCGATTATTGAAGTCCTTGGATTCCAGATCACCTACGCGAAGGCCATTTCGTCCGGTTTTATCCATATAGGTTGGACCGATTCCACGCAGTGTAGAGCCGATTTTATCAGCACCTTTCAAGGCTTCTGATGCGGCATCTAGTAAACGGTGCGTAGGAAGAATCAAATTGGCTTTTCGGGAAATGAAAAGTCGTTCTGACACGGGGACTTTCATCGATAGCAAGGCATCGATTTCTTTTTTAAGTGTCACCGGATCAATGACCACGCCGTTACCTACTACGTTAATGGTTTCATCCCGAAATATACCGGAGGGAATAGTGTGAAGTACGTGTTTTATACCTTCAAATTCCAGAGTGTGACCGGCGTTGGGTCCGCCTTGAAAACGGGCTACTACATTATATTGTGGCGTTAATACGTCAACAATCTTTCCTTTTCCTTCATCGCCCCATTGGAGGCCAAGTAATACGTCTACAGACATGCTTGCGGGTAATCCGGAATTGTTCCGGCTGTTGGTGTGTGATAAAACAAAACATCCCGCGGTGTCACGGGATGGTATATTTATTTAGTGTTGTTTTTAGACCTGGAATTGCCGAGCTGCAGTAGTAAGGTCTTCGGCAATGGTGAAAACGGTATTTAGTTTAGTGATGATCAGCAACTCCATGATCTTGTCGTTGATATTGCAAATCGTCGAATCACCGCCATTCTTGCGACTTTTGGTGACGATATTTACCAGGACATTCAGGCCATTACTGTTCAGGTATTTGAAGTTCTCCATAGAAATAACGAAGTTCTTGTTGCCCTGATCGATTAGCGTTTGAATTTCCTCGAGTAACGGGGTGGCCTGATTTTTATCGATCAGGTTACCGTTCATATCCACTACGGTATAGTTGCCTTGATTGTTGATCTTGTAAGTAAATTCCATGCTCCGAAAGTACGATTAATGCGTTATTGTTTCAAAAGGTTGATTTAGAGTTTTTAACGGGTCATTGTGGGTGAAAATTACCCTTTTCAGGCGGTCGGATTAGGGAGATGCGGACAGCTTCCTTTTTCTTTCAGTTCCCGGCAATTTCCAAACAGGTGCAAGGAATGTGAATGTATATCAAAACGCAGAATTTCACCCATCATAGACTGAATTTGCTGAATTCGTGGATCACAAAACTCGAAAATATGCTCACAATCCTGGCAAATCAGATGATCGTGCTGCTTGTACGCATAAGAACGTTCGAATAAGGCAAGATTTTTACCAAACTGATGGCGAGTGATCAGATCGCAGTCGAGGAGTAGCTCAATGGTGTTGTACAGTGTGGCACGACTGATTCTGTGGCCTTTCGTTTTCATGTGAATGTACAGCGACTCCACATCAAAGTGATCGTTCAGCAGATAGATTTCTTCCAATACGGCAAAGCGTTCAACCGTGCGACGGTGGCCTTGCTTTTCCAGGTACCCGGTGAATACCTGTTTGGCGGCGTTGATGGTTTCTGCGGAGCTCATAATTTTACCGGATAAAGATACTTATTTGCCGTCGATACGGTTGACGGTAAGGATGCCATGGACTTCCTTCAGCTTTTTTATGAGTTTGTCCAGGTGATGCGTGTCGTGCACGAATAACATGATCGTTCCTTCAAAAATACCGTCGTTGGAGTCGATACTAATACTTCGCATGTTCACTTTGAGTTCACTCGAAATAACCTTGGAAATCTTATTCACGACTCCTACATCGTCAATTCCGGTCATTCGGACTCCGGCCAGGAATGCGATTTCCTGCTGTCCGGTCCATTTGGCTTTTACAATCCGGTATGCATAATTTGACATCAACTGTACAGCATTTGGACAGGATACTCGGTGGATTTTGATGCCTTCGTCGACAGTTACAAAACCGAACACGTCATCGCCCGGAATCGGATTACAGCACGGCGATAATTTATAGTCCAGTTTATCAAGGTTTTCTCCCAGGACAAGCATATCACTTGAACCACGGATGTTCTTTACCAGCTGTTCTAGTGTCTGCTGTTCGGTGCGTACCGGTTGCTTGGCACGAATACTTCCTTTTTCCACGACGAATTCTTTCATGTCGTAGATGTCAATCAACCCTTTAGCGATACGATAGTAAAGTTCCAGGGAAGAGGGAATGCGGTAGTAGGCAAGAAGCTCGTTGATGTTTTCGGAGTTAAAATCCAACTTTAGGTGTTTGAACTTTCGCTCCAGTATTTCTTTGCCGTCCTCTGCGAATTTTTTCTTTTCCTCCTTGATCACCACTTTGATCTTGGATTTTGCTTTCGCCGTTACCACATAGTTGAGCCAATCTTCCTTCGGCGTTTGCTTATTTGACGTTAAGATTTCCACCTGATCGCCACTGCGCAGGCGGTGGCTCAGCGGCACTAGTTTGTGATTCGTTTTGGCGCCGATACAACGTGATCCGAGATCGGTGTGTATTTCAAATGCAAAGTCCAATGCCGTAGCGCCGGCAGGAAGTGTTTTCAATTCTCCGTTCGGGGTAAAAACGAAAATCTCGTCGGCAAAAAGATTCAGCTTGAAATCATCGATGAAATCCAGTGCATTGGACTCCGGACTTTCCAGCAGTTCCCGGATTTTCTTGATCCAGTCGTCAAGTGCGGATTCAGCCGAAGGTTCTTTGTATTTCCAGTGTGCAGCGTATCCTTTTTCAGCGATGTCGTCCATCCGACGACTTCGGATTTGAACTTCGACCCATTTACCTCCTGGTCCCATCACCGTGGTATGAAGCGATTCATAGCCGTTGGCTTTGGGTGTGGATATCCAGTCGCGCAGGCGATCAGGATTAGGTGTATAGAAATCAGTAAATAAGGAATAACAGCGCCAGCACATCGATTTTTCATCCTCCTCCTTGGAGTCGATAATGATTCGAACAGC
>CAINVI010000247.1 GCA_903854075.1 Candidatus Pollutiaquabacter sp.
CCCTACAAGCACATTATAAGTAACTCCAGGTGATACTGTAATGACCTTGGTGGAAAATTGCCCGCCTGCGCCTCCGCCACCGCCATATTTATTTGATCCGCCTCCTTTTCCACCTGCGCCGCCCCCACCCCAAGCTTGAACAGTCACTTGCGTTACTCCTGGAGGAGCCGTCCATGATGACGCACCCACTGTTGTAAACGTTTGGGATTGTCCGACAACAGTTATATTTAGCAATAACACGAGCGCGGTTGTAACCGCAACGCTGAAACGATTGAAAAAAGAAATGGCATTGATCATAGTCGTCGTTCTTGCATTTAAGGCACTTTGAGGTGGCGAGGTAATTTTGATACTACGGATTATATTTCCCCTATAATTCAATTTACCACGCGTAACGACGCCATTTCAAGGGCCAAATCCCCTATACCCTCCGGAATTTGGCAAACCGCGCTTAGGTCGTTACGAACGGCCGGATTTTATCCGTGACTTAATTACGGGGAATCGTTAAAAGAGATGAATCAGAAAAGTGTGTAGCTTACTGAAGTAAGTTATGTCACAAAATGGATACACATTATAGGTGTTTTACCCTACTCAAGTACACATAAATCAGCGTTTATTCCACTTATTGGCCTTCCGTTTGCTCTTTTTCATGCGTTTTCGGGTAGCTTTTTCTTGGTAAGAAAGATGCTGCTTTTTACCTTTTTTAATGGCATCGTTGAGCTCTTCTTTCTGTTTGGCCTTTTTCTTCTCTGCTTTTTTCTGCTGCTTACTGTTACCGCCTTCGATAGGACTTGGCGCAGGAGTCCTGGAATGCTCGTCAATGGTCTGTGCAGTTACTGCCGAAGTCGCCAGTAAAAAAAGAAAAAACAACAGTGTTTTCATAATCATGAATTACTACGCTAAAGTTACCTAAAATACGCATGCTCTTCAACGATTACAGCCGGCAATTATTGTAGTAACCAATAGCCAGCCGGGTAATGATTAACTTTCGCCCATGAAAAGTAAAGCCATCGTCCTTTTTATAGCAATACTGTTTTGCCAATGCGGGTGTGCTCGTCAACCAAAAACCGACGATCAAATTCCGGAAGCGGATACAACACAAACACGAAATGAATATACGTGTCCGATGCACCCCGAAATCATCACCAATCAGCCGGGAACTTGCCCCCAATGCAGCATGGAACTGCAAATCAAAAGTTGATCGTCCTTTCGTTTGCGATACTCTATCACTAAATAGACCTACCTCCGGAAATATTTACTATCTTTAATCAGTTTCCATGATCATGCGCGCTTATCGATTATCAAAATCCGCGGTATTACCAGTATCCATCATTTCACTACTGTTTTTAGCATGGGCAGAGGTAAGCATTTCCGGCTGCAAAAAAGGTGAGGAGTATAATATCCCAAATGTTCCTGTAGATGTCTATATTCCGCTGGCGCTGCCTGAATACTCGGCACTGAACAGCATCGGCAATCACGTGATCATCTCCGGTGGATACAAAGGCATTATCATTTTCCGTCGATCCATCGACCAGTTTTCTGCCTATGAGCGTGCTTGTCCTTTCGACCCTACCGCTTCGGGATCCATTGTAGCACCCGACTCCAGTCTGGTACTTGGTGTTGATTATAAATGCGGGAGTAAATTCAACTTTTTTGACGGCTCCGTTGTTAACGGCCCTGCCACGCGTCCGCTCAAGCAATACAATTGCGACTACGATGCCGCCACAATGAGTCTGAGGATTTATAACTGAGGATTTATCGGTCAGCGCGAAAACTATTCGAACCGCCCATCACCAACGTATTTGGAGACGGCGCGAGTTCGCAGTCATTTTGGTGAAGTATCGCTAGCACATTGAAATTGATTTCTTCCTGCACTGCTGCAAAAACGTCGCCGTCGGGTATGCGAAGCACTACCACTGCATGAACATCCATCGAGTTTACCGTGATCTCTTTGAAGTGAACATTCGGAACATCGACAAGCTCGGTTCGAGTGGCGAAATAATCCGTCAGTCCGCCGACTAATCCGCGGATGCGCTCGGGAGGGGTGTCACGACGCAGCGCAAGTACCAGTTTATAGCGGCGCAACTCGCGCTGTGTTTCGTTGACGAGTTCTGCGTCCACCATTTTCTTATTCGGCAGGATAACCAGCATCTTATCCATGGCGCGAATGCGTGTGGAACGAAAACCGATACTTTCTACGTGACCTTCTATCGACCCGACCTTCACCTGATCACCTACCGTGAACGGCTTATCTAGAAAAATGGTAAAGGATCCCAACAAGTTCTCCAACGTTTCCTTCGCAGCCAGGGCAAACGCCAACCCTCCGATTCCCAATCCGGTAACCAGGGAAACAATATCCAGTTCGAACGCCACGCCCAGCATCACCAAAAATCCGACACCGGCGATGACGACTTTCACGCCCTCCTTCAGAAAAGGGATAAGCTGGTCATCGCTCTTCGACGCAGACCTGCCTGCGCGCGCCATGAGGACAAGTCCGAAATAATCCACCAGACGAAGGATCAGCCAAGTAATCGAAACGACCATCAGTCCGGCGTATAGGTGATCCAGTACAAATCGAATGCCAAACACTTCGTCCGACACCAGGTGCCACTCGACGGGAAACGTCAAACGATCGCAGGCAAAATACAAGATCACCACCATGATCAGGAACTGGAAAGGAGCCGATAATAAGCCAATAAATGCCTCCGCTCCTACTTCGAAAGTGTTTTTTCGAAAAAACCGGAACAGTCCTGCTGAAAGCAGTCGTGACAACAACCGTTTGAAGATCAATCCGGCCAATAAAATACCCAAGAACCACAGATAATTTTCAACGGTATTTCCGAGAAAGGTGCGTTGCAACATAGTTGGCAGCGTGTTGGATTAGCGTAACAAAGGGGCAAAAACCGGATGAGACATCCGGCTTTGAGCTTTTATATAACGAGCACTACAAATTGCACTTCCTGAAGGTAGCCGGTGCTATATCTCATAGCCAAGCATCGGTCTTCGGCGGTTACAATAACTTACCCAGTGCAACTTCCATGCCGATTTCACTGATACCGGTTTTTGCGGGATTAATGGCAAAAACATCCTGCATGGCATTGCTGATGCATAAGCCGGTGTCATCAAAAATCGCCTTGTCAGTAATGGCGGCATTATCGTTCATTAAGTAACGGAAAACGCGCGCCATGCCGCAGTTGGAAATAAAATCCGGAATCACACTGAGATTGGCATCGGCAAACTCCATAATCGGTCCAAAGAAAATTTCAGGATCGGCGAACGGAACGTTGGCGCCACACGCAATGACTTCCAACCCTTTCTCCATCATCCAGTCGATATGTTCACGGTGCACCAGTCGCGATGCGGCAGCGGGCACAAAAATTTCAGCACCGATATGCCATACATCGTTTTTAATGGTGTCAAACGGAATGAGTTTGTCGGTATGCAACTGATTACCGTTTCTGTCGAGGAAGAATCGGGTGACTTCTTCGTGCGAAAATCCGTCTTTCTGCATCACCCCGCCATGGCGATCGATAATGCCGACAATCTTTACGCCCCATTGCGACAGGTAATATCCGGCAGCAGCTCCGACATTTCCCCAACCCTGAATGATGGCACGTTTGCCCTGAAGGGATCCGCCGTAAATGCGGTAATAATGGAGCAGCGATTGCGCAACACCGTATCCGGTGATCATATCGGCTACCGTCAGGTTACGGGAGATATCCGGCGTGTAACTCGGATCGTCCAGCCGCTTTTTTACGCCAACTTGCAACTGATGGATGACTCGTGAAGTTTGTTCCGGAGTTCCTTGTAAGTGACCAACGACTGTTCCTTCTTGCGGATGGCGAAGTCCGTAACGTTCGGTAATCGGAATCACGTCATGGATCTCGTCAACATTCAGGTCGCCGCCCGTTCCGTAATACCCCTTTAGTAACGGCATTACCGCCTGAAACCAACGGTCCAGTACTTCTTTCTTGCGCGGATCTGACGGATCGAAGTTGATCCCAGATTTGGCACCGCCAATCGGAGGCCCGGAAACGGAAAATTTTATTTCCATGGTTTTGGCCAATGACTCCACTTCCCGCTTATCAAGGCCCTTGCGCATACGGGTACCACCTCCGGCGGAACCGTTACGAAGTGAGTTGATTACCATCCAACCTTCTGCTTCGGTTAACGCATCCTTCCATTCAAACACGATTTCGGGCCTTTTTTCCTCAAAACGG
The DNA here is from genome assembly GCA_903854075.1 of Candidatus Pollutiaquabacter sp. GTDB lineage: Bacteria > Bacteroidota > Bacteroidia > AKYH767-A > 2013-40CM-41-45 > Pollutiaquabacter. Next base: position 4,218 of record CAINVI010000247.1, read on the forward strand.
CGAATCATTTCACGTACTTTGGAGTCTTGTGTAACTGACATAATGTTTCAGTGTCTATAATATAGACTGCAAACCTACTCCAATTCACAGAAAGGGTCAACAAATCGGTAAAGAAACCTTGGTCAGGCACCGCGAATAAATTTGCAGGAAATAGTTTGGAACTTAGAACTTTGTTCTTGTAATTTTGGCTTCTCAAAAATAAGTTTGCAAAACGATATTTTAATCCTTCGATCAGCCATGGCAACCAAGAAAAAAACCGCTACCAAAGCGAAGGCCAAACCGGCCAAGAAAAAAGCACCGGCCAAGAAAGCCAACAAGGCCGGCGCATCGAAAAAAGCGGCCGCTAAAAAGCCCGCTAAGAAAAAAGCTCCGGCTAAGAAAGCTACGCCGGCAAAGAAGGCCGTAGCTAAGAAGCCGGCAAAAAAAGTAGTTAAGAAGGCGGCTAAGCCTGCTGCCAAAAAAGCAGTCAAACCTGCTGCTAAGAAACGGGTAGCTGCCAAGAAACCGGCCGCTACAAAAGCCGCAAAATCTGCTCCGACAGAAGAAACCCTGTTCCTGATGGAAGAACATGATGTCATCGCCACTACCCCAAACGTCCGTTCGGTTGAAAAAGATGACGACATGGACATTTCCATGGACGATGAAATGAAATTCGACGACGAACCCGCCGATATGGGCGATTTCGACGACGATGATGATGATTTTTAATGGAGAAGGTCGGCCGATAGCATTCGGTTGCCGATTAAATTATCACCTGCGTTTTTTTGCAACAGAAAGGCCGTCAATAGACGGCCTTTTTTTATGGCAGGTTGATTGATCCTGCGCAATGATCTGATCGGGATCCGGTCACGCTGCTCAACACATTCACCGCTTCGCGCCAGCGCAAAACACCGAGAAAGGCAAAGATCAGCGCCTCCTTGAAGTGGAGCAGGTCTGGCGTTCCGACAACCACTTCGCAGTTCACATTTGCCGAAATTTCTGCAATCAACGCAGTATTCAATGCACCACCGCCGGAGATTAGAAGTTTAGCTTCTTTTTTAGCAGGAAGGACGGCTGCAAGCTGTACAGCGATATGGCGGATGACCGTCGCCAAGCTATCAGCAACCATCAACTCTTCGTCTAACAGTGGAAGAAAATCATGCTCGATATCTTCCCTGCCCAATGATTTAGGAAATGGCCTCGTGTAATACGGCAGAGCATTTAAACGTTGCAGTAACGAATCATTGATCGAACCGGATGATGCCAGTTTACCGCCATCATCATAAGGTAATCCAATCCGGCCAGCCAGGTCGTTCAGCAAAAGATTGCAGGGACTAACATCAAATGCTATTCGCCTACCTTCCCTTTCAAAAGAAATATTTGCAATCCCGCCCAGATTAAGGCAAGCATCGAATGGGGAAAACAATAAGCGGTCGCCGATGGGAACCAATGGCGCACCCTGTCCACCCATAGCAACATCGGCCGTTCGAAAATCACTAACGACAGGAAGTCCGCATACAGCGGCAATGGCAGAACCGGCTCCTGCCTGAAAGGTGAATCCGCGATCGGGTTGGTGGAACACGGTATGTCCGTGCGAAGCGACAAAATCGACCGAATGCGGGTGTCGTTTTTGGAAATCGCAAACTGCTTGTCCCAGGAAATTGCCATAGGCGGCATGTTCTGCCATCAATTCTTCGCCGGTCAGCTCCGGCAAACTCTGCAAACGCACCAACCAGTCACTAGTATAAGGAAGCGTCTCCGCCGCCAATATAGCATACGACCATTGTTCGCCCTGTAGCTCAAATCGACAAAGAGCAATGTCCAACCCATCCATGGAGGTGCCGGACATAAGTCCTATAACGTGATAATGACGCGATACGGTCGACATGCTGCTAAGGTACAGATTGTCTGAAGTGGTCGGCACGTTCCGCCCGGGATACCACCGACTTTTAATTTGCCATTTCACGTTCTGAATAGTAGTTTCGCTAACCCGAACGAAAACCTATTATGGTTTTCAATGTTATAAAAATCAAACACTTACACATTCATACCCAACGTATATGAATTTCGAATTGACCGAAGAACACCTGATGATTCAGCAAGCAGCCCGTGATTTTGCACAAAACGAGCTAAAGCCCGGTGTTATCGAACGTGATGAGCATCAAAAATTTCCTGCCGAGCAAGTCAAAAAGATGGGAGAACTCGGATTCATGGGTATGATGGTTAGTCCGGAATACGGCGGAGGCGGAATGGATACCGTTTCCTATGTTTTAGCAATGGAAGAAATTTCCAAAGTGGACGCTTCTTGCTCTGTGGCGATGTCAGTAAACAATTCATTGGTTTGCTGGGGTCTTGAAACGTACGGCACGGAAGAACAAAAACGTAAATACCTGGTACCTCTTGCCAAAGGTGAAATCATCGGCGCATTTTGTTTGTCGGAACCTGAAGCTGGATCAGACGCTACGTCGCAGCACACCACGGCCATCGATCATGGCGATCATTACTTGCTGAACGGAACCAAAAACTGGATCACGAATGGTTCTTCCGCCAGCGTTTACCTGGTCATCGCACAAACAGATGTCGCTAAGGGTCACAAGGGTATCAATGCTTTCATCGTAGAGAAAGGCTGGCCTGGTTTCACGATTGGTCCAAAAGAAAATAAAATGGGAATCCGCGGCAGTGATACCCACTCGCTGATGTTCACGGATGTAAAAGTTCCGAAAGAAAATCGCATCGGCGAAGACGGATTCGGCTTCAAGTTTGCTATGAAGACGCTGACCGGTGGACGAATAGGTATCGCTGCGCAAGCGCTCGGCATTGCATCCGGCGCTTACGAACTGGCGTTGCAATATTCCAAAGAGCGGAAAGCCTTTGGAAAAACCATATCGGAACATCAGGCGATTCAGTTCAAATTAGCCGACATGGCGACTGCTATTGAGGCGGCACGACTAATGACACTCAAGTCAGCGTGGGAAAAAGACAACGGATTGGATTATGCACTCACCTCTTCGATGGCCAAACTGTTTGCTTCACAGGCAGCTATGGAAATTACCGTGGAGGCGGTTCAGGTGCATGGCGGATACGGTTATGTGAAAGAATTCCACGTGGAGCGACTCATGCGTGATGCTAAAATCACTCAGATCTACGAAGGGACTTCTGAAGTACAAAAAATCGTTATTTCCCGCTCTATTCTGGGCAAATAATCCGCCGTATGGCATGAATCACTTACTCTACCGGATCGCACTCGTTGTTACCGTCATCGCATTGATGAGCGGATGTGTGCCGCAAAAAGAAGTGGTATACTTTCAAGGTGACATTCCCGCGTTAGCACAAACCGATTCTTTCCGCCTTCAAATTTTCGAGGGCGACATTCTTTCCATCAACGTATTCACTACGCACACTGAAGCATACCCGTATCTTGCTGTACCGGCAGACCGTCCGGCGGGCGATACTCGTTCACTTTATGAACGCGGCTACATCGTACGCGACAGCGGTATCGTTACGTTGCCGCTGATAGGCAATATCGCTTTGGACGGACTAACGCTCAACGATGCGTCAAAAAAGATTGAAGGAACGTTCAAGAACTACTTTGACGATCCAATTGTTACCGTAAAAAAACTAAACTTCAAAGTAACCGTACTTGGCGAAGTAAATAAACCGGGATTGTACACGGTCATGAACGAGCGCGCAACGCTTCCCGAAGTGCTGGGAATGGCAGGCGATCTGACGCAGTTGGCCGATCGCACCAACCTTCGGCTTATACGTTCTGAGAACGGCGCCTCCAACGCTTTCACCATCGACCTGACGAATGGCAGCAGCCTGACGGCCGAGGTGTATTATGTTCATCCCGATGATGTCGTTTACGTATCTCCTACGCGTAAGCGAGCGCTGCAGAATACCAGTCCTTCAATCATTGTTTTCACGTCCATACTGACTACAGTAGCCGTACTCATCACTGCTTTCGTAGCTGTTACCCGCTGAGCATGCGCACGAACATTCAACCGACGACGAATAAGAAAGAAGATGAGATCGATCTTCGTCAATTGGCATTAACAATGCGTAGCAGATGGTATTATTTTGTTTTGTCGTTTATAATTTTGGGATGCCTGGCCTTCTTGTACAGCAAGTTTACACAACCGATTTACGAAGCACGCACCAGTATTCTGATTAAAGACTCGAAAAACTCTTCAAAGAATATCGAAGACATCCTTTCCGGCGACCTCTTCGGCAACTCCAAAAACGTAGCGACCGAAATTGGCATTCTCCGCTCCCGTTCTGTTTTGAAGGAGGCCGCCGATGATTTACAACTCGGCGTGAGTTATTTCGACGAAAACCAACTGCTGAGAAAGCCGCTTTACCAGACTGCACCTTTTGCCGTAAAAAATCTTTACGTGGGTGAAGCCTTAAAAAACTCAACGTTTAGTATTCAGTTGATCAGTAAGGAAAACTTCCGACTGACCCTGATCTCGGAGCATCCGGAGGCAGAAGAGTTCACCTACGAGAACATGCATCGTTTTGGAGAAACTATTTCCACACGTTATTTCACCCTGCTAATCGATCGCGTTGACAGTAATAGTAGCGGCACTTCGAAAACAGACTATTCCTTCACCTTGAACTCGGACAATGCGCTGTACACGTATTATTCCGCGAACCTAAAAGCGGAGGCAATGAACAAGGATGCCACCATCGTTGAGGTGACCTTACGTGATGAAGTAAAACAACGGGCCAAGGATTTCCTGGATGCGCTTGGGCGTGCTTACATCAACCAGGATGTCAAGGACAAATCTTCTGTTGCAGGACTGACATTGAAATTTGTGGACGAACAGCTGGATGAAATCAGCAAGACGCTCAACACCACCGAACAGGCGCTGCAACAATTCAAAGAAGAAAAAGGAACCGTCAACCTCAGTGAAGAATCCAAAGCTTATCTCGAACGTGTAACTGCCGTTGACGCCGATCGCGCACGTGCTGAACTTGAAATCAAATCACTGGACTATCTGTTCTACTACGTTAACAGCAACCGTGACATGGAGCAACTGGCTCCGTCCAGCCTTGGAACACCAGACCCGTTGTTGATCGACCTGATCACACAGCTGAAACAACTACAATCCAAACGAAGGACGCTAGCCATTGGCAGCAGCGAAAACTCGCCGGTCGTCCGAAGCATTGACCTTCAAATCGAAGAGACTAAGAACTCACTGATAGAAAATATTCAATCGCTACGCAATCAAACGAACGTAAACTTGACAGCTCTCCAACAGCAGCTTGCTGGCTATGAGAGTAGCATCCGGAAAATTCCCAATATCGAGCGCGAACTTCTTGGCATACAGCGCAACTTCAGTGTCAACGAGAATATTTACCTCTATCTCTTGCAGAAAAAAGCGGAAACCAATATTGCCAAAGCAACCGCTGTCTCCGACAACAAAGTGCTTGACGCTGCTGAGGTTAGTGATGCGCCTGTCGTTCCCAACAACAAGGCGATAGTTTTATTGGCAATGCTGGTAGCCATCGGATTACCGATAGTCATCATCACGCTCCAGTCGTACGTCAAAAACACCATCAGCAATCGCGAAGACGTAGAGAAGTTGTCCAAAGTTCCGATTATCGGTGTCGTAGGACACCACGCCAGTTCCGAACGAATGGTAGTTTCGGGCAAACCAAAATCAGCGATAGCAGAAGCTTTTCGTTCCATCCGTGCAAATCTGATGTTTCTCGGACTGGCCGATCAACACAAAACAGTACTTATCACTTCATCTGTTGGCGGCGAAGGCAAATCGTTCACCACGCTTAACCTGGCAGCAGTGCTTGCGCTGCAACATTACAAAGTGATTGTTGTTGGCATGGACCTACGCAAGCCGCAACTTTACCAGGATTTCGGCATCGCCAACGACGAAGGTGTTTCGAATTACCTGATTGGACAAGCACCGTTATTGCGTGTCATTCATTCGA
>CAINVI010000248.1 GCA_903854075.1 Candidatus Pollutiaquabacter sp.
CGACCGAAGTCAGCGACCTTTCGCACCTGTGATGTCGTTGGTCTGGACACCTTAGTGAAAGTAGCTACGGATGTTTTTGATCGTTGTCCCGCTGATGAGTCCCGCGATACATTCCGACTGCCTGCATTCGTTCAGCAAATGATGGAACGGAAATGGCTGGGCGACAAAACCGGACAAGGTTTTTATAAAAAAGTTAAAAGTGCAGATGGAAAGCGAGAGATTCTTTCGCTCGACCTCAACACTATGGACTACCGTGCCAAAGCAAAGGCGCGTTTCGCTACGTTGGAACAAACTAAGTCGGTGGATGATGTCAAGCAGCGACTGCCGTTACTTTTTCATGGAAAAGACAAAGCCGGTGATTTTTACCGGGAATCCTTCTGCCGGTTATTCCATTATATTTCCTTCCGTATTCCTGAAATCACAGAAGAAATCTCCAGTATCGATGAGGCGATTTGTGCCGGATTTGGCTGGGAGGTTGGTCCTTTTGCTACCTGGGAATTATTGGGGATTGAAAAAACGGTGAAGCTCATGGAGTCCATGGGACTTTCTCCGGCTGCATGGGTATATGAATTATTGGCGGTCGGTCATACTTCTTTCTTTACCTATTCTTCCGGAGTTGTGGCGGCCTACAACATTCCTGAAAAATCTTATCGACCATTGTCGGCTGCCGGAGGGTTGATTTTACTCGATAGTTATCGCGATAAAACAGTTTGGAAAAACGCCGGTTGTAATTTGATCGATATAGGTGACGGTGTACTTAACCTGGAATTCCGTACCAAAATGAATACCATGGGTGGCGAAGTCATTCAAGGGGTGAACAAAGCCATTGAAATTGCCGAGAACGGATTTCGCGGACTAGTCATTGCTAATGAAGCACAGAATTTCTCTGCCGGAGCCAATCTGGCGATGATTTTCATGATGGCAACCGAGCAGGAATACGACGAAATCGATATGGCCATTCGCGTTTTCCAGCAAATGAATATGCGGGTTCGATATTCTTCTATTCCGGTTGTTGTTGCACCCCATGGAATGTCGTTGGGTGGTGGTTGTGAGATGACCTTGCATGCTGATAAAGTAGTAGCAGCAGCTGAAACGTATACAGGATTGGTAGAATTTGGTGTCGGATTGATTCCCGGCGGAGGCGGAACTAAAGAGTTTGCACTTCGTGCAAGCGACGCGTATTCCGAAGGTAATATCGATGAGCAACTGTTGCGTGATTATTTTTTAACCATTGCAATGGCTAAAGTGTCGACTTCCGGTCGCGAAGCTTTCGGTTTACATATCTTGAAAGAAGGCCGTGATGAAGTCGTCATGAATCCTCGCCGAAGAATCACTGAAGCTAAACGCGCAGCGCTGTATTTGTCCGATGAAGGATATGTTGCGCCGGTCATGCGGAAAGATATTAAAGTGTTGGGCAGAAGCGGACTCGGCATGTTTTATGCCGGTGCCAATGCCATGAAGTCGGGCAACTATATCAGTGAGCACGATCAGCTCATTTCTAAAAAACTCGCCTGGGTACTGTGCGGTGGTGATCTGTCGGCCTATACTACAGTGTCCGAAAATTATTTGCTAGACCTGGAGCGTGAAGCCTTCCTCTCGCTCTGCGGCGAACGCAAAACGCTGGAACGAATTCAAAGTATACTAACCACCGGTAAACCTCTTAGAAATTAACCACGAAAACCAACCATACATCACATGAAACGAATGCGTAACCTTAAGCTGTTTTTCTTCATTTCACTGGCAGTCCTGCTTGGTCAGGATACTTTTGCTCAAATGCGCGAGGAAAAACCGAAATATGCTCCCGGTCGGGAAAAACACCGTAACAAGACCGACGAAATAGGCCGACGTCAAGGCTTGTGGATCGTCTACAACTCGTTTGGTGAAAAAGTATCCGAAACAGAGTATGTGAACGACAAGAAAGAAGGCGTTGACCGAAAATTCTACGGCTACGACAAAGTCCGGGAAGAAACGGAGTTTCTCGCCGGCGTGAAAGATGGTGTCTACACCAAGTATTACTTCTCCGGGCAAGCCATGCTGGAAGGCACTTATAAAGACGGAAAAAAAGATGGCAAGTGGACCAAGTTTTTTGAAGACGGTACCGTTCGCCAGGAAGGAAGTTATAAAAATGGTCTGCGTGACGGCGTTTGGAAGTCGTACAACAGAAAAGGTGCAACGATTTCTCAAGGTACCTACAAAGACGGTGTTGATGTAGCTGTTATTGAGGAGGGCAAGAAGAAAGCCGACGAGGCTAAGAAAGCTGCTGATAAAAAAGCAGCCGGAACAAAAGGAGCTCCGGTTCCTCCGGGTAAGGGTGCAGCTCCAGCCGATTCTACGAAGAAGAAATAAGTTAATCTGTCCTCCATTCATGGAAGCATACATCGTTGCCGGATTCCGTTCCGCTGTTGGGAAAGCGCCTAAAGGGCAGTTCAGGACGTTGCGTCCGGATGACCTTGGGGTGGAAGTGCTTCGTCATTTGATAGCCGCTATACCGTCACTCGATAAGGAATTGATTGAGGATGTAATTGTTGGCAATGCAACTCCGGAAGCGGAGCAGGGATTAAACATGGGGCGAATGATTTCGCTGATGGGACTGGATACCGTAAAAGTGCCCGGTATGACAGTCAATCGTTATTGTGCATCAGGCTTGGAGACGATTGCCATTGCTGCCGCTAAAATTAAAGCCGGCATGGCCGACTGCATCGTTGCAGGCGGCGTAGAATGTATGTCGCCGATTCCATTCGGTGGCTGGAAAATCGTTCCCAACTATAAATATGTGCAGTCCAATCCTGATTATTATTGGGGAATGGGATTGACGGCAGAAGCGGTTGCGCGCGAGTACAACGTTTCCCGTGAAGACCAGGATTTGTTTAGCTATCAATCGCACCAAAAAGCGGTAGCCGCAATTTCAGCCGGTAAATTCACCGAAGAAATCGTGCCCGTCAAAGTATCCGAAGTCTACTTGGATGCCGCAGAAAAACGGCAAGTCCGAGAAACTATGGTAGCGCAGGATGAAGGTCCGCGGGCTGATACTTCTTTAGAGAAAATGGCGCAACTCAAGCCTGTTTTTGATGCGAGAGGATCCGTAACTGCCGCTAACTCCTCACAGACCAGCGATGGTGCCGCTTTTGTTTTGGTGGTCAGCGAGAGAATGCTCAAACAATTGCAGGTACAGCCAATTGCGCGCTTCGTTGGATACGCCGTCAGCGGTGTGGAGCCTCGTATCATGGGCATCGGACCGGTGGAGGCAATTCCTGCCGTTTTGAAAAAGACTGGATTAAAACAATCCGATATTGACCTCGTTGAATTGAATGAAGCATTCGCCTCCCAGTCTCTGGCGGTTATCCGTAAGTTGGCACTTGATCCGGAACGTGTCAATGTCAACGGCGGCGCCATTGCTCTTGGTCATCCGCTGGGTTGTACCGGTTCCAAACTTTCCGTTCAGCTGATTAATGAACTGAAACGTCGGCAGGGGAAATACGGTATGGTTACCATGTGTGTGGGAACAGGACAAGGTGCAGCCGGAATTTTCGAACGTCTGTAAGGTTCTTCGGAATTCTGCCTTCTTTTTTTTCGAAAACATGATATTTTTCAGTGCCCAAATGGCTCGCTAGATTTAACTTCATCATTATTCCATTCCAACTATGTCTCCGTTAACTTCTTCTGACGCTGCAAAAGGCGGCGAATTTCTCATCAAGACGACGAATGCTTCGTCTGTTTTCATCCCCGAAGAACAGTCGGAAGAACAACGGATGATCGCTCAGACATGCAGTGATTTTCTCGACCACGAAGTTCATCCTTACCTCGATCGTATCGATCAGCAGGAGGAAGGATTGATGCAGCAGATTCTTGATAAAGCCGGTGAACTTGGACTGCTGGGAATTTCGGTGCCGGAAGAATACGGTGGCTTCGGAAAGGATTTTACAACAAGTATGATTGCCACGGAAGCATTGGGCGCGGGTCATTCGTTTTCCGTTGCCTACGCAGCGCATACAGGAATTGGCACGTTGCCGATTTTGTTTTACGGCAATGATGAACAGAAGAAAAAATATTTACCGAAACTGACTACCGGAGAGTGGAAAGCAGCCTATTGTTTGACAGAGCCCGGTTCCGGATCGGATGCCAATTCAGGAAAAACGAAAGCGGTGCTTTCCGCCGACGGACAATCCTATATCATCAACGGCCAGAAGATGTGGATCACCAATGGCGGGTTTGCGGATGTCTATGTGGTCTTTGCTAAAATCGATAACGATGAGAATTTAAGCGCTTTCATCGTTGAACGAACGTTTCCGGGAATATCACTCAACCCGGAAGAGCATAAGATGGGGATCAAAGGAAGCTCAACACGTCAAGTATTCTTCACAGACTGTCAGGTGCCGGTAGCTAATTTGTTGAGTGAACGCGGTAATGGCTTCAAGATCGCTGTGAACATTCTGAATCTCGGAAGGATCAAATTAGCAGGAGCAGCGCTTGGCGGCTCCAAACGCACCAGCACACTTTCCGTACGATATGCTAACGAGCGTCAGCAGTTTGGTCGACCGATTTCCAAATATGGTGCGATCCGCCACAAGTTAGCGGAACAGGCCATTCGTATTTATGCGTGTGAATCGGCGACCTATCGCTGTAGCCAGAATATCGAAGACGCAATCAATGCATTGAAAGCTTCCGGCATGGATGCAGCAAAAGCCAAGTTGAAAGGTGTTGAACAATTCGCCGTTGAAGCTGCTATATTGAAAGTGCACGGCAGTGAAGTGTTGGATTATGTTACGGACGAAGGGGTACAGATTTATGGCGGAATGGGTTATAGTGCGGAAGCGCCGATGGAACGCGCCTACCGCGATTCTCGAATTAACCGGATTTTTGAAGGCACCAACGAGATCAATCGAATGCTTACTGTTGATATGATGCTCAAGCGTGCGATGAAAGGAGAGCTTGATTTGATCGGACCTGCTACTGCGGTGGCCGGCGAGCTCATGCAGATTCCTGATTTCGGGGCAGTTTCCCATGAGCTTTTTGCTGCAGAAAAGAGCGCCGTAGCTAATTTTAAGAAAGCTGTGCTGTTGGTAGCTGGTGCTGCTGTTCAGAAGCTGATGATGCAGCTGGCAAAAGAACAGGAAGTGTTAATGTCCATCGCCGACATGATGATCGAACTGTATGTGATTGAATCGTTGCAATTGCGCGTGGAGAAATTAGTCAGTTTCAAAGGAGAAGCAGCTTGTGCCGCTCAACTCGATATTTTGCGCGTCTATCTTTATGATGCCGCAGACAGAATGCATAAATCCGGAAAAGATGCCATCAACGGTTTTGCGGAAGGCGATGAACAGCGCATGTTGTTGATGGGGATAAAACGCTTTACAAAAACGTCTTCTTTCAATGCCAAAGAGGCACGTCGTCGTATTGCAGAACAGTTAATCGCCGAGAATAAATACTGTTTTTAAGCGATTTTCCGGATTCGCCGGAAATGATTATCTTTAGGTATATGAAAGCCCTGCGTACAATAATTTCTCTGGTGCTGACAGCAACGGTTTTGCTGGCTTCCAACGGAGTAGTGCTGGCTGTTCATACTTGTTTTACGGCCAAAACAACGGCCGTGTCCTTGTTTCATCATGGTGCTTGTAAGTCCGAAAAGAAGCAAGCTTCTAAGCGCAAAGCCGATTGCTGCTCCCGAAAGAAAAATAAGTCCTCCGGTGATCATGTTTCTTCTTCCTGTTGTGTGGAAACCATCAGCTACAAAAAATCGGAGTTGTCAGGAACAGTTGATGTTACCGGTCCTGTGCTTATGCCGACCGTAACTAGTGTTATTGCAACTACAACAGTGCCGGAAATAAATGCATCCGTTTCTACAAACGACTTTTTGAATAAACCGCCGCCTCTCTGTTGTGCTGCGCATCCTGATTTTATTTTTGCCATCGGTACGTTGTTGATTTGATTGTCGGCGGTTAGTACTGCTGTCTGTTGACGGCTATTACTCACTTTTTATCCGATCAATCATGTTCTCTACTAAATCTCAATGTTATAAAACTATTTTGCTGCTAGTATTTTTGTTGCAGGCAGCAACCGTTCTCGCGCATGAAATTCCCCTCAAAGGAAAGGTCGTGGAGCAGTCTGGCGCTATTGGCGATCGTTCCGCTATCCCGGGCGCTATCGTACGTTGCTTGGAGAACGATTCAGTGGTCACCACAGGATCGCAAGGTGACTTTATTATCAGCGTGCCCGGTCATTTTCCCATTCGTCTGGTCGCCGGATTTATCGGCTATCAGGCCGATACAATTGTCGTCACGTCAGAGAATCCGGTCGAAATCGAGTTGAAAAGGACGCTCGAACTGCAGGAAGTAGAAGTGTCCGGCCGCCAGGGAAGTGTTTCCTATTCTACCTTGAATCCAATCAATGTCGAAACGGTGACCGAGCGCGAAATCCTCAAAGCCGCCTGTTGCAATCTCTCGGAGGCATTCGAAACTTCACCAACGGTGAATGTGGCCTACACCGATGCGGTTACCGGTGCCAAAGAAATTCGGTTGCTTGGTCTTTCCGGAATTTACTCGCAACTCCTGACCGAAGCTGTTCCCAATTTCCGGGGAATTGCCGGTTCGTACGGACTGTATTTTATTCCGGGTCCGTGGATGGAATCTATTCAGGTAACAAAAGGTAATGGTTCCGTTCAGCAAGGTTATGAAGCAACTTCCGGTCAAATCAATGTAGAGTTTAAGAAGCCGTTTGATGAGGAAGTGCCTCGCTTTTATTTAAACCTTTTTGGGGAGCAGAACGGAAACATGGAAGTGAATCTACATGCGCGCCATAAGCTGAACGATTCGTGGAGTACTATTCTGATGGCGCATGGTAATTATATGGAAGGCAACCAGGATCGGCAGCAAGACGGCTTTTTAGATATTCCGCATGCCCGACAGTTGAATTTCTATAATCGCTGGCAATATAACAGCGGAAAACGATTGGAGTCACAGCTGGGCTGGCGGTTGATTCACGATGAACGACAAGGCGGACAATATGCCTCATCGGTTCACGCACATACTGAATTGTATACCACTGATGTTGTCAATCGCAGGGGCGAAGTTTTTGGAAAATTAGGAATTGTGTTTCCCGAAAAACCGGAAAAAAGTATCGGTAACATCGCGCAATTGACCGTGCATCAGCTGGATTCGCGATTCGGAATTGTCGAC
>CAINVI010000249.1 GCA_903854075.1 Candidatus Pollutiaquabacter sp.
CAGTGTGGTTTTACCTGCGCCAATATTACCGGCTATTGCAATGTGTAAAGGGTTTAACTGTTTACGCGTAGGAGCATATTTCTCGGTCGCTTTTTTTGCACTGGCAGCGCTTTTAGAAGCGGCTTTTGGAGCGGCTGGTTTTGCTCCGGATTTAGAGGTGCTTTTACGGAGCGTTACTGCTTTTGAAGGCATAAGTGGTTCAGTTAAGTGTGTGATTAGAGGTCAGCTAATTTAGTACGAATAGCCAAAAAGGCTGTCGGTTGTTAATAAATAAAATTGTTCGTCCGATACGCAAAATGTCCTCAAATCACGGTGCGGGGGCAGGGTTAGCTCACGTTCATTCAGTAGTTTCAGTTCTAGAGCTTTTATGTTGTTATCTTGAAGGTATAAAAGCTCATTTCCTCTTATTTGGAATGCACGTAATCCGGTAACGGGCAGCGTTTTGAAATAGCTTCCGAATTGGTCAAACACCAGGATACCGTTCACCGGATCATTGATGTATACCCGGTTGTTGTATTCGGTCATGAAATTCGGTACGATTTTTTTACCGGTAGATTGCAGCAGATTACCACTCTGGAATTGCAGCTGAAGATTCAAATCGATTTTTTTCAGTTGAAAATCTTGTAGGTCGAAAACCCAGTAACCGTTGTTTTGGGAATTACAGGCTAAAACAGGTTGTTGTATGCCAATGTTCCGAAGTTCAATCGTTGATTGTGGAGCAAACTGTGTGCCTAGCAGGGTGATACGGGCCATGTCCGGATAGAATAGCAATACCTTCAAGGGATTTCCGGCATCAACGCTGCGCAGCTCACCCTGTCGCATATCGCTGAAATTCTGCAGCGGTTTTCCGGATGGACTGAACTTCAGTATCTGATTATCGGCAATGACATAGAGGTTGCCGATATTATCGGTCGTTATGAATTTGGCAGATTGAAACGGGAGGTCAAAGGACTTGCGAAAGCCCTCCTGACTGAAACCGCAGAATAGTGCCAGTATTACGAGCAACAAGGGTCTTTTCATCGATACAATTTACTAGGCCGTCACATGCATTAATTCCAGGATCTCCTCTACGAACTGACGATCATTACTGAGTCGGGGCACCTTGTGTTGGCCGCCGAGTTTATTTTTATGCCGCATCCAGTTCATGAATGTTCCGTCCGCTAAAGCATGAACAATGGGCTGGCGAAGGGCTAAATCACGGTAGCGCTTCGCCTCATAATCGGAGTTGAGCGATTTCAGGGCGTTGTCCATTACCTCTGTAAAGTATTCCAGACTTGCGGGCGGGCGTTCGAATTCTATTAGCCATTCGTGGGCGCCATTCTCTCTGCCGGAGAAATAGACAGGAGCAACTGTGTAATCCTTTACCAGACTGCCGGTTTTTTCACAAGCAATTCGAATGGCTTCGTCCGTATTTTCAATAATGACTTCTTCGCCGAAAGCATTGATGAAAAGTCGGGTGCGACCGGTGATGCGGAAGCGATAAGGTGATTTCTCGGTAAAACGAATGGTGTCGCCAATTAGATAGCGCCATAATCCGGCATTGGTAGAAATAATCAGTGCGTAATTCTTGTTCAGTTCGATATCTTCCAGACCAACGGTGCGAGGATGTTCTTTGCCATATTCTTCCATCGGCATGAATTCGTAATAAACGCCATAGTCTAACATCAGCAGCATGTCTTCGCTGTGTAAACGGTCTTGGATGCCGAAAAAGCCCTCGGATGCATTATAGGTTTCAAGGTAGTTGAAGGAGTCGGATGGCAGTAATTCACGAAACTGATCACGGTAAGGCGTGAAACTTACAGCCCCGTGAATGAAAAGCTCGAGGTTGGGCCACACTTCCAACAGGTTTTTCTTACCGGTAACTTCCAGTACTTTCTTGGCCAGTACGAGTGTCCACGTCGGGACACCACTGATGGAGGTTACGTTTTCGTTCACCGTGGTTTCAACCATCCGCTCAATTTTCGTCTCCCATTTATCCATGAGCGCGATGGATAATTCCGGAGTCCGTATCATTTGCGCCCAGAACGGAAGGTTCTGCATCAGCACCGCTGATATGTCGCCAACGAAAGAGTCCGAGCCCTGCAGGTTGGCCTGATGGCTGCCTCCCATGGTGAGTCCTTTGCCGGTGAAGATCTGAGTATCAGGATTCAGATTACAGTAAATGGAGAGTAGGTCTTTGCCGCCTTTGTAGTGGCATTCTTCCATGGCCTCCTGACTTACCGGAATGAATTTGCTTTTACCGGCAGTTGTTCCGGATGATTTGGCAAACCATTTTATTTCTGTCGGCCAAAGTACATTCTGCTCGCCGTTCAGCGTACGATCAATGTAGGGCTTTAAAGAATCGTAATTCTGTATGGGCAGTCTTGCTTTGAATTCATCCGTCGTCCGGATGGATTTGAAATCATATTGCGTTCCGAACTCGGTGTATTTGGCAGTGTCTACTAATCGCTTCATCCATTCCTGTTGTACCTCTTCAGGATACTTCAGGAACAATTCGATTTGATGGATTCTCTTTTTCATCCACCAGGTAAGTATCGAGTTCAGCAGTGCCACAATCCGGTTGTCTTCGTTCAGTGGTTAATGTACGAAAAAAAAACTATCCCCGATCTGTTATTCGTCAGCCCGGTGTTTGAACGAAAATAATGTACAGCTACGACTTTACGCAGAAACGGCTTCCAGGTCTTTATTGACTTTTTTCACCAATCCTTGTAGGACTTTTCCAGGTCCTACTTCGATGAAATGCGTAGCCCCATCAGCAATCATGTGTTGTACGGTTTGTGTCCAGCGAACTGGTCCCGTCAACTGATCCACTAAATTTTTCTTGATTTCAGCGGGGTCGATAGTTGGCCGTGCGGTTACATTTTGATAAACTGGACAAACAGGAACTGCTACTGTGGTAGATTCTATAGCTTGCGCAAGTTCAGCCCTTGCAGGCTCCATCAGTGGGGAGTGGAAGGCTCCACCGACCGGCAATACCAGCGCACGTTTAGCTCCGGCAGCTTTCATTTTTTCGCAGGCTTCATGGATACCTTCTATGGATCCCGAAATAACCAACTGGCCCGGACAATTATAATTAGCGGCGACAACGACCTGTCCGGCAGCGGAAATTTCCGCACAAATGTTTTCGACCATACTATCATCCAGATTAAGGATGGCAGCCATGGTAGACGGACGGATTTCGCAAGCTTTTTGCATCGCGAAAGCGCGTGCTTTTACCAGGCGCAGTCCGTCTTCAAAGTTCAGTGCTTTGTTGGCGACTAAGGCAGAAAATTCACCCAATGAATGACCGGCTACCATATCGGGCTGGAAGCTATCGCCGAGCGTGCTCGCAAGTATAACAGAGTGTAAGAAGATCGCAGGTTGCGTCACTTTGGTCTGTTTCAATTCCTCGTCGGAACCGTTGAACATGATATCGGTAATCCGGAAGCCGAGAATTTCGTTGGCTTGCTCGAATAACTGTTTGGCAGTTTCGTGCTGATCATAAAGATCTTTTCCCATGCCCGGGAATTGTGAACCTTGTCCCGGAAATAAATAAGCTTTTTTCATGGCTGGCGATTTTAGTAGCGACCAAAATTAGGAAATGAACGGCCATAAAAAAAGCCCGGAATTCCGGGCTTTTGAAGTCGAGCAGCTTGCATTAATCGCGGCGGTTACCGAAAAGACGAAGCAATGCGAGAAAGAGATTGATAAAATCGAGGTACAGTGTCAGCGCTCCGATGATACTGAGCTTTGCGGTAGCTTCCGTACCGTATTCCAGACCGGCACCGATATTCTTGAGCTTTTGTACATCGTAAGCGGTAAGTCCAGTAAAGATAATTACGGACACGATACTGATGATGTAACTCATGCCATCGCTCTTCAGGAACATGTTAATCAGGCTGGCGATGATAATACCGATGAGTGCCATCATCAAGATGGAGCCCATTTTGGTGAGATCTGTATTAGTGGTATATCCCATCAACGCCATAACGCCAAACATGGCAGCAGAGGAGAAGAAAACGCCTACAATTGAGCCCATGGTGTATGCCAGGAAGATGAAGCTGAGGCTCATTCCCATGATGACCGCGTAGACCAGGAAAAGAGCGGTCAACGCAGTGGAGGAGAGCCGGTTGAAGCCGAAACTCATCAGCAGGACAAATCCGATCGGAGCGAACATCACCACGTAGCCCAACGCGGAGAGGCCGCCTGATTCCATGTTAATGAGATAGGACATGTAAGACATGTCGTTTCCGAAGACCCATGCGGTCAATGCAGAAATTCCGAGTGCAATACCCATCCAGGCGAAAACGCCTGACATAAAGGTTTTGGAAACGGTTTGCGTCGATGTGCCGGTTTGCTGCCAGGAACTAATGTTGAAATTGTTATTATCCATTTTTTGAAGTTGTTTGGTAGTTCAAATATATCTTTTTAAAGGATATTTTGGTGACCAGGTGAATGTACGCTGTATGTACAAAAACCTTGCCGAAATTCGGAATCAGGCAAGATTGGCACTAATCAGTCGGATGAATTCCGCCCTTGTTTTTTCATTTTCGAATTCGCCGGTGAATGCGGATGTGGTAGCCGATGAATTTTGCTTTTGAATTCCGCGCATCAGCATGCACAAGTGACGGGCTTCGATAACTACCGCCACTCCAAGTGGTTCGAGAGTCTCCTGGATGCAGTCGCGAATCTGGGTGGTCAGGCGCTCCTGAACCTGTAAACGCCGAGCGAACGCATCCACGATGCGAGGGATTTTACTTAATCCTACGATTTTACCGTTTGGAATATAAGCGATGTGTGCTTTGCCAAAAAAAGGCAAAAGATGATGTTCGCACATCGAATAGATTTCAATTTCTTTTACGATGACCATTTGCTTGTAGTCATCGTGGAAGAGCGCAGAGCGTAGAATTTCTGCCGGATCCAAATCGTACCCGTGCGTAAGGAACTGAATGGCTTTAGCCGCTCTCTCCGGGGTTTTCAGAAGCCCTTCGCGTG
This sequence comes from Candidatus Pollutiaquabacter sp., assembly GCA_903854075.1. Lineage (GTDB taxonomy): Bacteria > Bacteroidota > Bacteroidia > AKYH767-A > 2013-40CM-41-45 > Pollutiaquabacter. The sequence goes on from CAINVI010000249.1 coordinate 4,975, forward strand.
TCGGATCTTCCCCCACAGTGCGAAGAATTTCTGTATAGTGCTTTGAAATGGAAGTAATCCGCTCCGGATTGAACTGGTCGATTTTTTCGTACCCGTCCATTTCATTTTCGTTAATCATTGGTTTGTCGACCATGTTGTTTGGGTAGTAATGCTCGGATCAGCCGAAATATTCTACGAAGTTCTTTTCGGTTTCCTGCAGCTTAACACTGTGAAGAAAGCAGCCCAGTGCATTAATTGGACCTTCCAGCTGCTTCCAGCATTCTACCGCTAGTGTTTCGGTGGAACTGATTTTGCCGGTCATAAAATCCACGTCCATGTCCAGATTTTTATGATCCACTTTGTCAAGAATTTCCCGCTTGATGATGTCACTTATTTCACTGAGGTTGGCTACAAATCCGGTTTCGGGATTTATTTCTCCTTTTACCGTCACCCACATGGTGTAATTATGCCCGTGCCAATTCGGGTTGGAACATTTCCCGAAAACCTCCTTGTTTTTTTCGTCGGTCCAGTCTTTGCGAGCGACCTTATGCGCTGCACAGAATAATTCTTTTCTGGTAATGTAAATCATGGCACAAAGGTAGCGAAAAGGGGGCACTTTACCGCAGTGATTTAGGTCAGTTCCTTCCTTTGACCAGCCGAAGTCGTCGATTATCCGCAGGAAATGGGTAATTTTGAGCTGTGAATGTGTTGATTGTTTCAGCCACTGCCGAGGAAACGGTTTTACTGCGGGATAAGCTCGCGTTACATCCGGTTCCTGCCACCGTCGATTTTCTGGTGACAGGTATCGGTATGGTGGCGACAACCTATTCTCTTACCCGTTTACTGCAGCACCACAACTATGATCTTGCGGTGGCAATTGGGGTGGCGGGAGCAATTGATCATGCCCTTCCTATAGGTGAGGTGGTACAGGTCAGTGAGGACGCGATTTATAATTTTGGTGTTGAGGACGGGCCTGAAGTAAAAACGTTTGCAGCTATCGGGCTGACGGGAGATGCGGATATTCGTCCGTTGTTTCCTTTTTCATCCGTCGTTGTCGACAAACTTCGAGCTGTCAAAGCGGTTTCGGTGAATACTGGTCACGGCAATGAAACTTCCATCAGCTTGTTACGGGAGCGAACGGACGCAGTGATAGAAAATATGGAAGGTGCTGCCTTCTTTTTTGTCTGTAATCAGGAGCAGGTATGTTGCCTACAGTTGCGCGCTATCTCTAATCGTGTTGAACGTAGAAATCGTGCTGCTTGGGATCTCCCGAAAGCATTACAGCAATTGTCAGACGTGACTTATTCATTACTGCAAACGCTTTGAAATATGCGTAAAGATCAGGACGGGAAGACGGTGCTTTCCATTGGCTATTCCCCATGTCCCAACGACACCTATATTTTCGATGCCCTAGTGAATGGCAAACTGGATACCGGTGATTTTCGATTTGAGCCGGTACTGGAAGATGTGGAGCAACTCAATAGGCGGGCTTTACTGGGGCAGCTGGACATCACCAAACTTAGTTTTCGTGCGTATGCAGAATGTGCCGGTGATTATATTTTATGCGATGCGGGTAGCGCTTTGGGTTTCGGCGTTGGTCCGCTCTTAGTGTCCGCTGCAGAATTTAAACCAGACCATGCGACGCGCGTGGCAATTCCGGGAGAATACACGACGGCTAATTTTCTTTTCCGATTGTTTTATCCAATGATTGAAAATCGCCATGAAATGCTCTTCTCCTCCATTGAAGATGCTGTAATTAGCGGCAGTGTTGATGCAGGTGTGATCATTCATGAAAACCGATTTACTTATCAGGAGCGCGGACTGAAAAAAGTAGCGGATCTCGGGCAGTTGTGGGAGGCGGAAACCGGTCAGCCGATTCCGCTTGGCGGCATTGCAGTTAAGCGCGGGTTGCCACCGGAAATCTTACACTCGGTCAATCGCCTGATTCGTAAAAGTCTGGAGTTCGCCAACAGTCAGCCTGCAGGAACAGACAGCTACGTGGCGCAATATGCTCAGGCGATGGATCCTGTGGTACGTAAACAACACATCGCCCTGTATGTGAATGATTACTCCATTGATTTGGGTGAAAAAGGGCGTTCTGCAATTCGTTATTTTTACGAAAAAGCCGTCCGCGCCGGATTGCTTTCGCGGCCGTTGCCAGCATTGCTTTTTATCAGTGAGCTCGACGATTAATTTCCGTGGCTGAGCACATTTAGATACCTTTGTCATCTCAGACTCATCGCCATGATCGTTATCACAGGAGCTGCCGGATTTATCGGAAGTTGTTTGGTTCAAAAACTGAATCAGGAGGGATATCATGATCTGGTCGTAGTCGATGATTTTTCACGTACTGAAAAGGAGAGGAACCTCCACGGAAAAAAAATCAGCGTGAAAGTCGATCGAAAAGATTTTTTCAGTTGGCTGGAGCAAGAACACCGATTTGTACAGTTTATCTTTCATATTGGTGCACGTACCGATACCACTGAGTTTCGAAAGGAAGTGTTCGATGAACTGAACCTGGACTACACCAAACAAGTTTGGAAAGCTTGTGTTGAATACGGATTGCCCTTAGTCTATGCTTCTTCGGCAGCAACCTACGGAGGAGGCGAGCTCGGTTATTCGGATACTCACGAACTTGTTGATCGCTTGAAGCCGCTGAACCCCTACGGAGATTCTAAAAATGATTTTGACAAATGGGCTCTCCGTCAGGAGCGTCAGCCCTATTTCTGGGCCGGCTTGAAATTTTTCAATGTGTATGGACCCAATGAATATCATAAAGGGCGCATGGCTTCTGTGATATTTCATGCCTTTCAGCAGATACGGCGTACGGGTGAAATGAAGTTGTTTCGATCGCACCGTCCCGACTTCAAGGATGGTGAGCAGTTGCGTGATTTTGTCTACGTCAAAGATGTGGCGGAAGTCTGTTATTTCCTGTTACATCACCGTAAGAACTCCGGGTTGTATAATCTGGGTTCCGGACAAGCCCGTACTTTTTTGGATCTTGTAAAATCTACCTTCCGGGCAATGGGAGAACCGGAGAAAATTGGTTTCGTTGATACGCCGGAGGATATCCGTGACAAATACCAGTACTTCACAGAAGCGGATATGTCTAAGCTAAAATCTATTGGCTACACACGTCCGTTTACTTCATTGGAAGACGGTGTAGAGGATTATGTAACGCACTACCTGGTTCCTGATAAGGTGTGGTAATTAGTCCCAGCGGATTTTCATTTCCTCTAACAATCGCCCGTCATTTCCCAAGCGGTCAATAATAAACAATACATAACGTATATCTACGGCAACATTTCGGCTCAGGGAAGGGTTGAAGTACAGATCACTCATTACGCCTTCCCAAATACGATCGAAGTTAACGCCGATTAGTTCGCCTTTATTGTTCAGGACCGGACTGCCTGAATTGCCGCCGGTGGTATGATTCGATGCTATGAAAGCGACAGGCAACGTGTCGTTCAATGCATAACGACCGAAACTACGAACTTCCAGGAGTTTTTTCAAGGCGGGATCGAGTGCGTAATCAATGTTATCCTGAGCGCTTTTTTGTAAAATTCCGTCGCCGGTTGTCATCCAATGGTATCGGACGCCGTCTTTCGGAGTAATGCCTTCCACTTTTCCGTAGGCTAGCCGGAGTGTTGAATTGGCATCGGGAGCCATCATTTCAGTGGTGCGAACTTGCAGCTGACAACTGATATAGTTTCGTTGTAAGCGCGTAATTTCTTCGTTCAGCCTGGTGAGGGGTTTGTCAATTCGTGCGGATTTCAATTCGTTTAATTGGAAAGCGATCTGCCAGGCAGGGTCGCTGTATAGCTGAATAAACTTTTTGGCGTTGAACCCGGTCAATAACTGACGGGCAGTTTTTTCAGAACGCAACGGTGACTTTTTGTACAGGTTGTTCACGAATTTTTCCGGTGATTTCCGGTAGATGGTCATAAATTCCGGCAGGAATTCGGTAGGAATCTCTTTGCTGCAAAAGTCTAACATGGCCAATGCCACTTGCAGATCCACGTCGGCATCGTAATTCTTATAGAAGCCTGGAATTTCATCCAGCATTTTATCTGCAGCCTGTGTGATTTTTTTCTCGTCCGGAGAGGTGGCACGACACAGATCTGATAGCGTTTTAAATCGCGCAGCGAGGGCGATCAATTCAATGCCGTAGAATCCTTCGGTGTAAAAATCGTTCATGCGGCTCAGTGTTTTCGAGCTATCAATTGCAGCATTGACTGCGCCAGCAGTTTCGCCTATACAATCTTTGGTATGAAGCTTCTCAAAGTCTTGCCTTTTCGAGAGTACTTGCTCACTTTTTAAACCGAGCAATTCGCCTTTCCATTTCTTGTAGGCATTGGCAAGCGTTCTGAATTTACTGGCGTATTGCAGATCAATGGTATCGTTTTCCAGCATCGCTTCCCTCCAAATGTTTAAACGAATATCGCGAAGTGCTATTCGTGTTGTGTTGGTCTGATGCTCGATTAAATCGATGGCTGAAGAGGTTAAGAATTGCTGAGTTCTTCCCGGAAAACCATAGACCATGGTAAAATCGCCTTCGTTAACACCGGATGCGTCGATTACAAAGGAACGTATAGGCTGATATGGAGTATTTTCCTTGGCGTACTCTGCCGGTTGGTTGTCCTTGCCGGCGTAAATACGAAACAACGAAAAGTCGCCGGTGTGCCGGGGCCATACCCAGTTGTCGGTTTCGCCGCCGAAGTTTCCAACGGAGCTTGGTGGTGCGCCAACGAATCGGACGTCCTTATACGTTTCCGTTATAAAGAGATAGAATTGATTGCCACCGAAGAAGGATTTTACAATGGCTTTGCTGGTAGTAGAGCGGCTGTGAATTTTTTCTAGACTGTCGGTACTGTTTTTGATCAGTTTATCGCGCTCACTTTCGTTTATACTAGCACTTAGCCGCGCGTTAACAGCTGCTGTCACGTCCATGATTTCTCGAATGAAAGTAACGGATAGTCCAGGGCAGGGTAATTCATCGGCATCAGTTTTCGCCCAGTAGCCGTTTTCGAGGTAATTGTTTTCGATGGAGCTGAGCGATTGGATCTGCCCAAATCCGCAATGGTGATTTGTAATGAGCAGCCCGCGATCGGAAACAATTTCACCGGTACATCCACCGCCGAATTGTACGATAGCATGGTTGATGCCTGTACTGTCACTATTAAAAAGTTCTTCAACAGGAATTTGAAGGCCCATCGTTTTTAAATCAGTTTCGTTCAACTGTTTAAGCAAGGTGGGAATCCACATGCCGTTTCGTGCGATAGACGTATGGCCGTTTATGCAGATCAGCAACACTACTAGCGTAATCTTCTTCAAGGTGTTTTTCATGAATGGCGGATGATGAGGAGCAAAAATAAAAAAGCCCGCGAAAGCGGGCTTTACTTCTTATGAATAATTAATCAGGCATTAACGAGTGCTGATACTTCTTTTTGTAACTGCACCAAGGAAGATTTTACCTTTTCCAAGGAGGAGCGCAGCGCCATTCGATCGACAAAATCATCACTGGAAAGTCTGTCCATAAAGGGCACAGCTGAGGCCTGGTCAATCGGTGCATAATGGTTGTTGACTTCAGCGGGTGCTGTCGGCTCTGCTAGCAAAACGGCAACTTCATCCATTGTCGAGGAAGCAGTAGTTTCTTCCGGTCCGCGGAATTTCATCTCGCGCAGTTCGGTCTTGGCGCCACGCAGCGTGTATCCTTTCTCTTTTACGAGATGATAAATCTTCTTGAAATTTTCAATGTCCTCCCGCGTGTAGAGACGGTTGCCTTTTTTATTGGTGGCAGGACGAATAACATCGAATTCATTGGACCAGAAACGGATGTGAGACGTGTTCACATCGAACAACTGGGCTACTTCACCAATGGTGTAGTAAAGTTTTTCGATCTCTTTTTCTTTATACGGCATGTTGCGCGTTTTATAGATAACGAAAATAGGACATTAAAACGGAATTGCAAGTAGGCCGATCAAGGCTTATCAACAGTCCGTAGTGGGTAGCGAACTCATTATCAGTCGAATGACTGTCCGGCTTTGGATGATAGTTCCAGCATCTTTTCATATTCCTCCGGCGTGAGGTCATTATAATAGAAGTTTACAGGATTTACAGGTCTTCCGCCGCGCAGTACTTCATAGTGCAGGTGAGGAC
>CAINVI010000250.1 GCA_903854075.1 Candidatus Pollutiaquabacter sp.
CCGAATGAAGCATTTTCCTCGTTGACTGACAGGGCAAAACAGCTTACCCAATCCAACGTGTATTTGAAGTGGTCGCCACCGCTGCGGATGACATCGGTCCATTCCTCGAAGTTGCTGTACCGCTGATCACCGGTCAGCTTGCTATTCATGGCTTCAGCACGACGCGTCACGCGGAGGCCGCCCGGTAATTCTCCTTTGGCATGGCAACCACGATAAATACATTCCATCATTACGGTCCAGATGTTTAGCACACCTTTTCGTAATGATCCGTCGTCCGTCCAGCACAATTCATTTCGCCATACCACTTCTGAAATAGTTAATTGGCCGGCATCACAATGTGTCAGCAGCTGGGCTGCATTTTCTGCCGGGTAGACGAAATGTGGCTTGGCAGAGGCGGTACTTTTTTGTTCGTTTTCTTGTACGACAAAACCGCCGCCAACCGAATAATAGGTTTCTTCAGTGCTGCTGCCATCGGTAAATACTGCAGCAGCGGTTAATGCATTGGGATGAAAGGGTAGGCTTTCAGCAATATTAAAGACCAAATCGGTTCCGGGATTGAACGAAATCCGATGGCGACCTCCCAGCAATAAACTTTGTGCCTGCTGTATTCCGGTAATGGTCGGTTGTATGCTGTTTACATCAAAAGTTACCGGATCGTAACCGCAAAGTCCTAATTGCAGCGCGATATCGGTTCCGTGACCGCGACCAGTTTTTGCTAACGATCCAAACAGGGTGATCTGGATGGATTGGACTTTTTCTAATCCTGTTTTTTCCAAGGACGCTACAAACAGGTGAGCCGCTCTCCACGGTCCAAGGGTGTGAGAGCTGGAAGGCCCCACACCAATTTTAAACATATCGAATACAGAAAGCTGCTCTTGCTCGGTCATATCATTCAGTCAGATCGTAAAAATAGTGAAAAGAAATCCGCCGATTCCGGTGGCTATGCTCTTCGCGCTGTTTTGGTCAGTAGCAGCACTTACGGCTCTACGATATTTGTTTGGTGAAACTTCAGGCTGTTCCCAAATCAGGTGTCTGCGGGTTACCTAGTAAAATCGCTTGACTAAAACGGAGAACGCTTGTCAATGACAGGCATATTCAAGGCTCCAGTTTACCGAAACCTGCGAAAAGTCAGTTTTCACGGAAAAAAAGCTAATTAAGATCATGAAACCTCAATCGATTATTTAGGTATTAGTGGAGAACATTCATATATTTGTACTATACTACTTTAAAGCCATCTACCATGAAATGTCCGTTTTCTCATCAAAAATCAGCCTACCAGCCCAGCGGTTCGGCAACACAGGGCAATACTTCGAACAATAGTAGCGATTCGGCGCAAAGTACTATTAACCTGTCGGCCACAGAGGAATCACGCATTAACGCACTTAGAATGTATAATATAGTAGATACTGCCGCGGAACAGGCTTTTGATGAGATTGTTCATCTTGCAGCGTTGATTTGTCAGACACCGGTGGCGTTGATTTCTCTGGTAGATGAAAAGCGGCAATGGTTCAAAGCCAAAACGGGGTTGAGTCTGAATGAAACAGCCCGCGATATCGCCTTTTGCAATTATACCATTGCGTCGGACGAAATCTTTGTGGTGCCGGATGCGCTGCAGGACGAGAGGTTCAAAGATAATCCGTTGGTAACTGGAGATCCGAATATTCGCTTTTATGCTGGTATGCCCATCAAGACACCGGACGGACACAATATTGGTACATTATGTGTGATTGACACGGTAGCCCGGGAGCTGGACAAGAATCAGCTTGAATTGCTGGGAACGTTAACGCACTCCATTCTTCATTTGCTGGAATTACGCAAGAATACCCTGCAGGTAAAGCAATCTAAGGACGTACTTCGAAATTTGATGCGCCTGAATGAGGATTTTATCCGCAGTATCGATAATAAGCGAGAGGTTTTTATTAGGATGTTAAACTATATTCTCGAAGTAACTGAAAGTGAATATGGATTTATTGGTGAAGTGCTTTATAAGGATAAACAACCTTATTTAAAATCATATGCCATCACCAATATTGCATGGAATGAAGAAACACGTACACTGTACGAAAAGTATGCAGCAGATGGAATGGAGTTTCATAATCTGAATACCTTGTTCGGTCACACATTACGAACCGGTGAGCAAGTAATTGCAAACGATCCGGCGAATGATCCACGTCGCGGCGGCTTGCCAAAAGGACATCCGGAGTTAAAGCATTATTTAGGAGTGCCGATTAAGGATAGTAACGGAGATCTGATTGGTATGATTGGGATTTCGAATAAAGTGAATGGTTATTCGGAGAATGATGTTTTTGCACTCCAGCCCTTTGTTACCAACTGCGCGGTGATGATTCTCGCTATGCAGATGCAGTCACGGAACATAATCATCGAAGAAGAAAAGCGGCAGAAGGACATGTTCCTTGCCAACATGAGTCACGAGATTCGCACACCACTGAACGCCATCATCGGTTTTAACGATTTGTTACAGAGTACCCGTTTGGACGATGATCAAAAGCGTTATGTGGAAACCATAGGCATCGCTTCCAGAAATCTAAACGTCATCATCAACGATATTCTGGATATTTCTAAGTTGGAAAGCGGCATGCTACTCCTCGAGAAAAAACCATTTGGCATTGAAAAAATAGTTCGCCAGGTCGTGCAGCTGAATTCATCGCGTGCCAAGCAGAAAGGATTGAAGATCATGCTGACGTTTGATCAGGATATTCCGCAGTTCGTCGTCGGTGATGAAACGCGCTTATCGCAAATATTGATCAATTTAATTAATAATGCCATCAAATTCACGGCAGAAGGTTTCGTTGAACTTAAAGTCGTGGAAATGAAAAAAACCGTTGATCAGGTAACCCTTCGTTTTTCTGTATCAGATACCGGTATCGGAATCGCTCCGGAAAAACTGTCTTCTATTTTTGAACGCTTTACGCAGGCTGAATCGTCAACAACACGCATGTATGGTGGTACCGGACTTGGACTGAACATCGTAAAATCACTGGTAGGACTGCACAAAGGAAAAGTTGATGTAAAAAGCACACCGGGTAAAGGCTCTGAATTCATGGTAGAAATACCCTTCACTATCGCCACATCCGGTGCCATCGCTGAAATTGAAAACGATACACCTGCAGATCTTCGCACCTTGCTGGATGGAATGAACTTACTGCTGGTAGAAGATAATGAACACAATCAGTTTCTGGCGCAAACCTACCTTGTTCGAAACGGTGCAAAAGTAACTACCGCCGCCAATGGAAAAATCGCACTCGATATTCTGAAGAATAACACCTTTGATATTATTCTTATGGATATTCAGATGCCGGAAATGGATGGGAACGAAGCGACGACCTTCATCCATAAAAGCTTGAAACTGGATGTGCCGATTGTAGCATGCTCTGCGCATGCTTTGGAAAGTGAAAAGGAACGTTGTCTGGCGAATGGCATGAACGAATACATCACCAAGCCATACAATGAATCTGAAATGGTGCGAACCTTGGCGAAGTACGGTAATTACACCGGCGTAAAACTTCCCGCAAGTCGTCATTCGCGGTTCAAACTAGCCGATGCAGATGAAGTGCTCACAACCCTAAAACATATCGAGCAAAAGGAAGGTGTTAAATTCACAAAAACACTTGTAGATATGTTTTCCCAGAATTCTGATGATTTAGTACATCAGCTTACCGCTCATTTACAGGCGAAGTCGTGGTCAGAGTTAGAGAAAAAAGCACATTACACCGCCGGGGTCTTAGCCAATTTCCCTTTTTTAAGTGGTATCGAAAAGTCGCGAAAAGTGGAGAAGCTGGCGAAAGAGAAAGATGAAGCTGGCACTCAAGAAGCCGTAGATGCACTGGTCGATTACTTGAAATATTGCAACGAACAAATTGCGAAATATCGATAATCACACACATGAATTGTACGCAGGACCAACGGAATTAAACTTAATTTTGCAGCGACTTTTATGAATACGCACGACAACGATATCCTGAAGGAGTGGCACCAAAACAAGGCCAACTGGAAATGGGGCGTTTTTTACGTTAACAAACAGGATCCCAGAGTATGGCTGCCTAAGCGTAATCCGGTTATGGGTTGGACCCTCAATTTTGCGCACCGCTCTTCGTACTGGTGGTTGTTCGGGCTTACGTTTTTCCCGTTGATACCAGTACTAGTACTGGCCATTTTTCAATGGTTGAACGGATAACCCAACGATTCACCATTTAATATCCCAAAATAAAAAAGCCGCCCGGAAGGACGGCTTTTTTAATCAGCTATAACTAGTGTTATCCTTTTAATTTATTCAGGAAGTTGATGTCTACCGTTCCCGTATTTCTGTAAATCATCGTTAGAATGGCAAGGCCAACGGCCACTTCCGCAGCGGCGACGGCCATGATGAAGAATACAAATACTTGTCCGGCCGGATCGGAATAATACGATGAGAATGCTGCGAGCAGCAGGTTGACCGCATTAAGCATGAGTTCAACACACATCAGAATGATAATCGCGTTTCGACGGGAAAGTACGCCGATGACGCCGATGCAGAACAGCAGGGTGCTTAGGAGTACATAATAGTTCAGCGGAACTTGTCGGATGATGCCGGGGATGTTTTCCATGATCGCTGTGCTTATTTGGTTTCTTTTTTAGCTAACATGACAGCTCCTACCATGGCGGAAAGGAACAGAATGGAAGAGATTTCGAACGGTAACATGAAATCCTTGTATAGAGTCTTACCAAGGGTTTTGATAAGTCCGATATTCGGATCGTACTGACTGATGGAATTGACCTCAGCCGTAGAACGAAGGGCGCCAACCAGCACAATCATCATCGTGCCGCCTGCGATGGTTGCTGCGCCTTTCAGCCAGGGACTTTTTTGCGGCTCCGCATCGGCATTCAGATTTAGCATCATGATGACATAAAGAAACAAGACCATGATAGCGCCGGCGTAAACAATCACGTGTACAGCGGCAAGAAACTGTGCATTTAGTAAAACGTAGTGACCGGCGATTGCAAAGAAGGTGATGATCAGGTATAATACACTGTGGATCGGATTCTTGGCAATCACGACCATCAATGCGCTAAGCACGGCCAGAAAAGAAAGGAAGTAGAAGATAGAAAGCGACATGTCGGATCAGTTAGACAATCGGTTATGTTGTACGTTGGATATTTTCTTGAAGTCGATAACGTCAGGAGTCTGGCGTTTGGTCACGTCTATACGACTGTTGAGATCTTCGACCAGTTTGTCTTTTCCGTAAACGAATTCTCCCCGCTTGAATTCGGTAGGCACGATTCGGTCGGTCAAAAATATCGCTTCTTTCGGGCAAGCTTCTTCGCACAGCCCGCAAAAGATGCAACGCAGCATATTGATCTCATACACTTTAGCGTATTTCTCCTCGCGGTATAGTTTTTCTTCCCCTTTGTTGCGCTCCGCAGCGGTCATGGTAATAGCTTCGGCCGGACATGCGACAGCACACAATCCGCAAGCCGTACAGCGTTCTGCGCCATTCTCGTCACGCTTCAGCACATGCTGGCCGCGATAGACGGAAGCAATTTCCCGCTTCACTTCAGGATATTGAATGGTTGCCTTTTTCTTGAAAAGGTGTTTGATGGTAATTCGTAAGCCGCCTAAAATGGCAGGAAGATAGATCCTTTCGGAAAAGGACATTTCCTTTTTTACAACGACTTTACTTCTGTTGGTTAACGATTGCATGATTCGTTATTTATTGCGTGATCAGCTGACCTTACCGGTCAGCCACATGATCAATCCGGTAATGAAAATATTAGCAATGGATAATGGGATCAATCCTTTCCATCCGAGGTTCATCAACTGGTCGTAACGAAAGCGCGGGATGGTCCAGCGAATCCACATGAAGAAGAAGATGAAGAAGATGATTTTTCCGAACAGGAAAGCTGTGCCGACCAGGGCCAGCGTGTTCGGATCGGAAATGAATCGTCCGATGAAAGGCATATTATAGCCGCCGAAATAAAGCGTACTGATTACCGCAGAAGAGATGAACATGTTGATGTATTCGGCGAAGAGATAAAAGCCGAGTTTCATCGAACTGTATTCCGTGTGATAACCGCCTACCAATTCAGTTTCGCATTCGGGAAGGTCAAACGGTGTACGGTTGCATTCGGCAAAGGCGCACACCAGAAAGATGATAAAGCCCAGCGGCTGGTAAAATACATTCCAGTGACCGCCGGCTTGTTGTGCAGCAATTTCCTTGACGCTCAAGGTGCCGGTCATCATTACCAAGGC
>CAINVI010000251.1 GCA_903854075.1 Candidatus Pollutiaquabacter sp.
ATCTGATCCGTAACGAACCTATTAACAATAAAAAAGTGCAGTCCGAAAGAACTGCACTTTTTTTGTGACTATATGTGATAGCGAATTTCGCCCTACCGATCAAGGGAAGATACCGAGTGACTGATAAGAAACGCCTAGTTTGCGGATACTGCTTACAAACGCTGCTGTACGCAAGTCGCCAATCTTAGGATTCTGACGAAGAATTTCACGGATCTCGTTGTAAGCGAAAATCATAGTCTCTTCCAAACCGGAACGCACCAGATCGATCTCATCTGCACCGTGTGTGAGGACTTTACGCTCACTGGCACTGAGTGATTTGCCGGTAATGTTTTCGATCGTGCTCAGTAGTTTCATACTGGACATTTCCTGGAAGCGTTTTTCCATACGACCGAAACGGACGTGCGAAAGGTTCTTCAGCCATTCGAAATAAGAAACCGTCACGCCGCCAGCGTTAAGGAAAAGGTCAGGAATGACCATGATACCACGTTGGGTGAGGATTTCTTCTGCTTCTTTGGTAACAGGACCGTTAGCTCCTTCAGCAATGACTTTTGCTTTCAGCTTCGGTGCATTGTCTTTGGTGATTTGGCTTTCCAACGCAGCAGGAATCAATACATCACAATCCATTTCCAGTACTTCCATGGAGTTCGGTACATTTTTCGCACCGGGGAAATTCAAGATACTGCCGGATGCTTTACGGTGCTGGAATACCGCTTCGATATCCAATCCGTTTTCATTGTAGATACCACCTTCACGTTCAGCGATACCCACCACCAACGCGCCACCTTCTGCACAGAACTTAGCCGAGAAATAACCGACGTTACCAAGTCCCTGAACAATAACACGCTTGCCTTGCAGGCCTGGTGTTAAGCCAATGGCTTTCATGTCTTCGGTATTATTCATCGCTTCGCGCACGCCATAATAAACGCCGAGACCGGTTGCTTCTGTACGTCCCTGGATACCACCCTGTCCGAGTGGTTTTCCGGTTACACAGCCCAACGAGTTAAGGTCATCAAAACGGAATGACGCATAGGTGTCCGCAATCCAGGCCATCTCACGCGGACCACTGCCGTAGTCCGGTGCAGGCACGTCGATAGCGGCACCAATCATATTTTTCTTGATCAACTCCGTCGTATAGCGACGGGTGATGCGTTCGAGCTGTTTTACGGTAAGTTGTGCCGGGTTGATTTTGATACCTCCTTTAGCACCGCCGAACGGAACATCAACCACGGCGCATTTGAACGTCATGAGTGTGGCCAGTGCCTTCACTTCATCTTCGTCCACCATCTCGCTGTAGCGGATACCGCCTTTAGTAGGCGATTTATGGTGGGAGTGCTGTACGCGGATCCCTTCGACTACCTGCACTTTTCCGTCGATCTCGACCGGAAAGTTGAACTTGTAAGTACTGTTACATACTTTAATCTGGTGAAGGATTCCCGGTTCAAAATCGGTGAATGCTGCCGCCTTGTCAAAAATGGAGAGTACGTTGTTGTAGAACTTTAACCCGCCGGAATTGTCGTGACTCATAACGAGGTATAATTTGAGGCGTAAATTTAAACAACTTTCGTGATAAGTACGGGGTCTGGACTTATCTTAACTGCCTGATAATCGTTACTTTCGCATATGGATTTTCTATGGCGCCTCATAATCAGCGCGCTGGCGGTACTTGTTACCTCTTTTTTACTGCCGGGCGTACACATCGACAATGGACTTACTGCGATCCTCGTAGCCGCCGTTTTGTCTTTTCTGAATGCCATTATCAAGCCGCTCCTGGTCTTTCTGACTATTCCGATCACCATATTCACCTTCGGGCTATTCTTGCTGGTGATTAACGCCCTGATGATCTTACTCACCGCCAAAATCGTTCCCGGATTTCAGGTCAGCAGTTTTTGGACCGCCCTTTTCTTCAGCATCATTTTATCGCTGGTAAATGCGGTATTCGAAGGAATGGCGCGGAAACGGGAATAATAGAAGTCGGAAAAAAGTTCAAATCTTCCGGGAGAAGGGAGCGATTAACGCACCTTCATGTCTTTCACATTCAGCTGCAGCGTCGTGCGACCGTTGTAAGTATTCTCTTCGATCACATAACAAATATCAAAAGGAATACGGCGTGAAATGAACGGATAAAATTGTCCCATCTGAAAAGCGATACCGTCGATACCGAAACGTGTGGTCTCGTTCTCAGCAAGGTTCAATTTAAGGTGATTATTTCCGACGATGCGCGACTGTCCGGTATCGCGGACACTTTCGGTACGGAAAACCGGACTCATATTACCGGGACCAAACGGCGCGAATTGTTTGAGTACACTGTAGAAAGAAGGTGTGATTTCAGCGAGTGTCAGATCAGCATCGATTTCTACCTCTTGTACAAGCATGCGCTCTTCAATGGTGGAGCCCACCAGCTCTTCAAAACGCTCTGTAAAAGCCGCCAGGTTTTCAATCTTCAGCGTAAGTCCTGCCGCATACATGTGGCCACCGAATTGTTCCAACAAATCGGAACAGGATTCAATAGCATTGTATATATCGAAATCCTTTACTGATCGGGCGCTGCCGGTAGCCATTCCGTTGGATTCCGTAAACACAATCGTCGGACGATAATAACGCTCCATCAACCGAGATGCAACGATTCCGATAACACCTTTGTGCCAATCAGGACGGAAAAGTACGGTGGTTTTCTTACGTGCGAATTGCGAATCTTCCTGAATCAACGTGAATGCTTCCTGCGTAATTTTCACGTCGAGACTTTTACGCTCGGTATTGTGCTCGTTGATACGAATACTGTTGGCAAGCGCCTCCGCGGAGTTAGGAGAGATGAGCAGATCAACGGCGTGACGCGCGTCGTGAATACGGCCGGCGGCATTAATCCTCGGGCCTATGGTGAATACCAGATCACTCACGGAAAGGTTGTAACGCAGTACGACTGACCCGTCTTTCTCCGGAAATTCTTGCTTCTTAAGATTGTTAAGTTTAAGGATGGCCTCTACACCATGACGCGGATGAGCATTTAGTTGCAGCATCCCGTAATGGACAAGAATCCTGTTTTCATCCACAATCGGAACGATATCCGCTGCCGTACTTATCGCCACCAGGTCCAGGTATTTTTGGACTTCCTCGAAAGCAATACCGTATTGCTGCGCGTAACCTTGAATGAGTTTGAAACCGATTCCACATCCGGACAATTCATCAAAGGGATACGTATCGTCGCTACGTTTTGGATCTAACACGGCAACAGCTGCCGGCAACACTTCTCCGGGACGGTGGTGATCACAAATGATAAAATCTATGCCTTTTGATTTGGCGTATTCAATTTTATCGATCGACTTGATACCGCAGTCCAGCGCGATGATTAGGGAGAAATCGTTGTCGGCGGCGAAATCGATGCCTTGCGTGGAAATGCCGTACCCTTCCTTATAACGATCCGGCAAGTAATAATCAACTTCCGGATAAAACGAATGAATGAACGAATAGACCAGCGCTACACTTGTCGTGCCGTCTACATCGTAGTCGCCATAGACCATAATCCGTTCGCCCTGATCGATTGCTTTCTTCAGGCGCGCAACGGCTTTATCCATGTCCTTCATCAGGAACGGATCGTATAATTCCGAGAGGTCAGGGCGGAAAAATTTGCGGGCTTGCTCAAACGTGTGAACGCCCCGCTGAATCAACAAGTTGGCCAGAACCGGGCTGACATTCAACTCGGTCGCGAGCGCCTCGGCGTCTGCCTTGGGCGCCTGCGCTTTCAATGCCCATCTCTTTTCCCTGATTTCCAAATCCAACATGTTCACGTAAACGTTCTGCAAAAATAACTAAAAAAGCTGCTGTAATTCCGACAGCATTGCGGATGCTTTTAACCCCTGATAAAGAGGTTATTCCTTATTCGAAAGCATTCAGCCCGGTAATGTCATAACCGGTGATCAACAAGTGAATATCGTGGGTACCTTCGTAGGTGACGACAGACTCCAGGTTCATCATGTGTCGCATGATCGGATATTCACCGGTAATTCCCATACCGCCATGAATCTGCCGAGCTTCGCGGGCGACTTCAAGCGCCATATTCACGCTGTTGCGCTTTGCCATAGAAATCTGCGCCGGTGTGGCACGGTTTTCATTTTTCAGCGTTCCCAAACGCCAGCACATCAGCTGGGCTTTGGTAATCTCGGTGATCATTTCTGCCAGTTTTTTCTGTTGCAATTGGAAGCCACCGATGGGTCGGCCAAACTGCACGCGCTCCTTCGAATACCGAAGTGCTGAATCGTAGCAGTCGAGTGCTGCACCGATGGCGCCCCAGGAAATGCCGTAACGCGCAGAATTAAGACAGCCAAGCGGGCCTTTTAATCCTTTGACATTCGGTAACAAGTTTTCTTTAGGAACTTTTACATTATCGAAGACCAGTTCACCGGTTGCGCTGGCACGAAGTGACCATTTGCCGTGTGTTTCCGGCGTTGAAAAACCTTCCATACCACGTTCTACGATAATTCCGCGAATGACACCTTCTTCGTCTTTCGCCCAAACAACAGCGATATCAGCGAACGGTGCATTACTGATCCACATTTTCGATCCGTTCAACAGGTAATGGTCGCCTTTATCTTTTATATTGGTCAACATGCCACTCGGATTCGAACCGTGGTCTGGTTCGGTCAATCCGAAACAGCCCATGAATTCGCCGGAAGCCAGCTTTGGCAAGTATTTTCTACGTTGTTCTTCGCTGCCGTACGTATAAATAGGATACATGACCAGCGAGCTTTGCACGGAAGCAGTCGATCGGAGACCCGAATCACCGCGTTCCAATTCCATCATGATCAGTCCGTAACCAATCTGATCCATACCGCCTCCGCCGTATTCAGCAGGAATATACGGACCGAAAGCGCCGATATCCGCCAGCCCTTTGATCCATTGTTTAGGGAATTCCGCGCGCTGGCAGTAGTCTTCTACAATAGGAGATACTTCGCGTTTGACCCATTCACGGACACTGCCGCGAACCAATTTGTGCTCTTCGGTTAAAAGATCATCAACGAGATAATAATCGTGGTATTGAAAACGGTCTTGTGCCATATTGTTGGATACTTGTTGTAGTTCTGAAGTGCGAAGGTAAAAATAAGCCGCCGAGCATCCTTTGCCCGGGCACTATTCAACATAAAAAAACCAGCTATTGTTGCAGGATTTCGGCTATTCCGGCAATTATTCCGACTAAATCCATTTTGGAGCATCATTTACCCGTTTTAATATCACAAAACGAGAAAAAGATGCTAAAATCTGCTTGCTGTCGGCCTGTTCAACACGCGGAAACGGCCCTTTGCAGTGTTCCGCGGGCAATTCGTCACAATACTACCGTAGAAGTTATAATTTTCGTTAATTTCGCTATGATTCTGAAAGTAGAATGAATTCCAATACCCAAAAGTCGGGAGCTTCTCACGTTTATGTACTGTTGATTAGTGCATGTCTGGCCGCATTGGTGGTCAGTACTATTGGTTCCTGGTTCTTTTATTCTCGGTGGGACGAATTGAGTGATCAATATTCGGCGATTGTTTCCCAGAACAACGCCACTTCCCAGCAATTGGACCAAATCGAGACGGAATTTCAGCGCATTTATCCTGACCTGCTCTTGCTGCGTGACCCGGACTATCGTTCAATCATGATGGATCCCACCGACGATACACGACATGATCATTGCCGGATATACTGGAACACCTACACCCGAAAAGTTTACCTTGATTTACTCTCCCTTTCGCCACCAGACAGCGGAAAAGAATACCGTGTGTGGTGCAAAGCAGACCGCAGTTATCAATTGGTAGCCGTTCTTCAAGATGCTGCGGATGGCGATGCGCTGCTTTCGTTGGGGAATGTAGCCAGTGCACAGGAATGGGCGATATCCGAAGAAGTGGCAGGTGATACGACCAGTAAAGCCCCGGGCAAAGTGCTCTTCACCGGCCGCTAATCCAGTGTAACTTTTACGCAACCGAACGGCATCTTTTGACGTAACTTTGGCCTGCATGGCCACCTCGCCGGACTCTTCCGTTTCACTTTCCGTTTCACCGGGCGCTACGTCGTCGCAGCCGAGCGTAGCGCTGACCATGTCGAGCTTTTCCAGACATATTCGCCGGCAGGAAAACAGCGCGGACACTCCTATTCAGCAGCTCCCGGCGTATGCCGATACCGTCATTTTCACAGCCACTCACGACAGTGATGTGTACTATATGTCAGAAGAGTTATCGCTCTCCGACATGCTGGCCAAGCCGGTGGTAACGAACGCTTCCACCATTAACCTCTTTGGCAGCCATAGCTTAAAGCCGCAGC
>CAINVI010000252.1 GCA_903854075.1 Candidatus Pollutiaquabacter sp.
ATATAAGTATGCGAAATGAACAGAAACTGCTCGTGGAATTCCGGTGAAGGCAGATCAACCTTACACGGCTCACATCCTGAAAATAAAAGCAACACCGCCGGTAGCAAAATCCACATCTTGATCATGCCGTCAAAGTTAGCCATTTGGACCCCTTGCAATTGGAGGTGAATTTCCTGCCGACTCTTATGTGTTGATAATCAATCTATTCCAAAACATGAACTTTGTCAGGGTTGACGTCCTCCGCCATGAATTTATCGGGTGAATGAGCGGCCTGTTTTTAGCTGTAAAATGCGCGTTTTCCTTTTGATTTCAGCCTTTTCAAAGCTACATTTGTTCTCCGTTGACCGACAACTTTCTTCCTTCGGAATTGTTAATCCTTAGCCGGGAAAGTTCGTTCATCGAGTATCAGTTCAACGCCAATTATTCTTCGCTTATGATCGCATCGCTGCGCATGTTTTACTCTTCTGTCGGCCGCAAACTGGTGATGGCCATGACAGGTTTGTTTCTTTGTTTCTTCCTGCTGGAACATCTGTACGGTAACCTGCTGTTGTACAAAATGGATGGAGGCAAGGCCTTCAACGAATACGGGGAATTTCTGGTAGGGAACATTATTATTCGTACCGTAGAGTTCGCGTTATTCGGCGGGATTATTCTTCACATCATTGACGGACTGTACCTGACGTATTCCAACAAGAAAGCTCGCCCGGTGCGTTACGCAGTCAACCAGCAAAGTAAGAACAGCACCTGGTTTTCCCGTAATATGGGACTCACCGGTTCAGTGATATTTATTTTCTTAGTCGTTCATCTTCGCACGTTCTTCGTACCACACCGTATTCTCGGCGCTGAATCTTCCATGGCACATGATGTTGCATCAGCCTTCCAGTCCGGCATGTATGCTTCATTGTACGTGGCAGCTATGCTGTTGTTGGGAGCACATCTTAATCATGGCTTTCAGTCGGCTTTTCAAACGTTGGGCTGGAATAACCACAAGTATGCAAGCGCAATAAAAACAGCAGGAACATTGTATGCACTTCTCATTGCGCTAGGTTTCTCTTCCTTCCCGATTTTCTTCCACTTCGACATCATGGGTGTCGCATCGAATATCCTTCACACCACACTCTGATTAAAAGTCAACGGAATAAGTAATTATGGCATCATCACCTAAATTGAATTCCCGCATTCCGGAAGGTTCGCTTGAAAACAAGTGGACACACCTCAAGTCAACAGTACGGCTTGTCAGCCCGGCCAACAAACGCCGACTTGATGTGATAGTCGTTGGAACCGGTCTTGCCGGTGCCTCTGCGGCTGCCAGTCTTGCCGAGCTGGGATATAACGTGAAAGCATTTTGTTTTCAGGATAGTCCGCGCCGTGCACACTCTATTGCTGCACAAGGCGGAATCAATGCTGCGAAAAATTATCAGAACGACGGCGACTCTACGTTCCGTCTTTTTTACGATACCGTAAAAGGCGGCGACTACCGTGCGCGTGAGGCAAACGTCTATCGTTTGGCGGAAGTGAGTGCGAACATTATCGATCAGTGTGTGGCGCAAGGGGTTCCGTTCGCCCGCGAATACGGTGGTTTGCTCGATAACCGTTCTTTCGGTGGCGTTCAGGTCTCTCGTACGTTTTATGCTCGTGGCCAGACCGGTCAGCAATTGTTGTTGGGTGCTTACAGCGCTCTCGAACGTCAGGTCGCTAAAGGAGCTGTTAAAATGTATGCTCGCCACGAGATGGTCGAATTGGTTGTCATCGATGGCAAAGCCCGTGGTATCATTGCAAAAAATCTGGTTACCGGCGAACTCGAGCGTCACTTTGGTCACGCTGTATTGTTGTGTTCCGGCGGTTATGGAAACGTCTTCTATCTTTCTACTAACGCCATGGGCAGTAATGTTACCGCGGCTTGGAAAGCGCATAAAAAAGGAGCCTTCTTCGGAAATCCTTGTTTCACACAGATTCACCCGACGTGTATTCCGGTGAGTGGTGATTATCAATCCAAACTTACCTTGATGTCGGAGTCGTTGCGTAACGACGGCCGCGTCTGGGTGCCTAAAGCAGTCGGCGACAAGCGCAAGCCGGAAGATATTTCGGAAGAAGAACGTGACTATTACCTGGAGCGTCGCTATCCGGCGTTCGGAAATCTTGTTCCGCGTGACGTCGCTTCACGTGCTGCCAAACAGGCGTGCGACGAAGGTCGCGGTGTTGGTCCATCCGGTCTGGCGGTTTATCTCGATTTCCGTGATGCGATCAATCGTCTGGGACAAAACGTCATCAGTGCCCGTTATGGTAACCTCTTTGAAATGTATGAGAAGATTACCGGCGAGGATCCTTACAAAACGCCAATGCGTATTTATCCGGCTGTTCACTACACGATGGGTGGACTTTGGGTTGATTATAATTTGATGACTACGGTTCCCGGTTTGTATGCACTCGGCGAAGCAAACTTCTCTGATCACGGTGCAAATCGTTTGGGGGCTTCTGCCCTCATGCAAGGATTGGCCGATGGTTACTTTGTAATTCCGTACACCCTCGGTGAATACCTGGCGGACGATATCCGCACGACGGCGATACCAACAACGCATCCAGCTTTCGACGAAGCCGAAAAAGCTGTTCATGAACGTACGCAAAAACTGATGGGCATTAACGGTAAGCAAACTGTCGAAGACCTTCACAAGAAACTTGGTCGTATCATCTGGGATTACTGCGGGATGTCGCGCACAGAAGAAGGACTCAAGAAGGCGCTTGGTATGGTCCTTGACCTGAAGAAAGAATTCTGGACGGATGTTCGTATTCCGGGCGCTGTCGATGAATTCAATCCTGAGTTAGACAAAGCAGGCCGTGTAGCTGACTTTATCGAACTCGGTGAATTGATGATCCGTGACGCGTTGATGCGTAATGAATCTTGCGGCGGTCACTTCCGTGAGGAGTCGCAGACCGAAGACGGTGAGGCGAAACGTGACGATGAGAATTTCGCATTCGTTGCTGCGTGGGAATACACCGGCGACGGAGCAGAGCCGTCCTTACACAAAGAAGAATTGACATTCGAAGTCGTACATCCGACTCAACGTTCGTATAAATGATCCATCCCGGAACGGCTGTGTTAAAAATCAATGCAGCACTACCGGACAACTGAGTAACTATGGCTGAAAGCATTAACCTCAAGCTGAAAATCTGGAGACAGCGGAATACCAAAGATTCCGGTCACTTTGAAACATATGATATGCCGGGCGTGAGTACCCACATGTCTTTTCTGGAAATGATGGACGTACTCAACGATCGTCTGATCCGTGACGGAAAAGATCCTGTGGCCTTCGACCACGATTGTCGGGAAGGTATCTGCGGCATGTGTAGTATGTACATTAACGGTCGTGCGCATGGACCGCTGAAAGGCACCACTACCTGTCAGTTGCATATGCGTCATTTCTCGGACGGAGAAACCATCACTATTGAGCCGTGGAGAGCTTCGGCATTTCCGGTCATCAAGGATCTGGTGGTTAATCGTTCGGCGTTCGACAAAATCATTGCTGCCGGAGGATATATTTCCGTGAATACCGGTAATGCACCGGATGCGAATTCATTGCCGGTCGAAAAGGTGAAAGCCGACGAAGCGTTTGATGCAGCAGCCTGCATTGGTTGTGGCGCTTGCGTAGCGACGTGTAAGAATGCATCCGGCATGTTGTTTCTCTCCGCGAAAGTATCTCACTTGGCCTTGTTGCCACAAGGTGAGCCGGAGCGCAAAGAGCGTGTGATGCGAATGATTGACGCACACGACGAAGCGGGGTTGGGTTCATGTACGAATACCGGCGCCTGCGAAGCAGAGTGTCCTAAGGAAATTTCTATCAGTCACATTGCCCGACTGAACCGCGAATACCTTCGCGCCGGAATGAGCCAGGAATAGTAACTCAAATTAAATAGAACAAAAAAAGCCCGATGAATTTTCACCGGGCTTTTTTATGGACCTATAAGAAAGCGGATCAATTCGGTATCAGCAGTTTTTTAATGCGTCCAACCGGTCCCGGGCAATGTTGTGAATGACAGGCCAGGCAGGTGTTGACGACATTGTTGTAGCTGTCGACTTGATCTGCGGGCTTGGCGGAAACAAAAGATTTCACAGCACTGATGTAGACATTGGCGAATACATCGTAACTGGACATCTTTGTTTCGTTGTCCGTGGGTTTGGCCGTATAGATCTTATCGAATTCTTTCGGATACGTGCCTTTGTATTTGCCGTTCAGTACTGCAGGACGAGCATCGGACAACTGCTTCTCCATTTTGCGCATAAGCAAAGAGAGCTCGCTAGAGCCATTAGGATTATTGTCTTGCTGAACGGTAAAAGCGCTGGACAGCGTGATGATCGCTGCCAGAAGTACGAGTGCAATGGTTCGATTATTCATAAAGTAGAACACCTGACGCCTCAAAGGTCAGTTCTTTTTCAGGGTCAACAATTTTTTCGATTTCAGCTTTAGATTTACCGGCATCTTCAGCATAATGACGCAACTGATCTACCGGAGTTACTTCGATAAAAGCAACGCCATCCATGATCAGTTTTTTGCCACTGCAATCTTTAGGAACAAAAAATCCGTAATCTTTGAAATGAACCATCATGGTTTTTCCGTCGCCCATGTCCATCTTCATCCAGCAACCTTTCTTCTGGCAAACGGACTGAACAGTTCCGGACACTTTCAAGTTCACCTTTTCGCCTTCGGTGACCATATCCGGTAGTTTTTTAATGTCTACTGCACCATCCGCAGTAATAGTTTCGCCATACGAGGTAACCTTGGCGGATTGTCCGAAAACAGTTGCCGTAAACAACCATGTTAATGCGGACGCGAGGAGAAGCTTTTTCATGCTGAAATTAGTTTCTGCAAATATAGGAATCGGTGACAATAACCGGGCCAACTGGCTACCAGCGTTCATACTCCGCTCATCTTTTGTACCTTTAAAGTGTGAAATCTGTCATTCTACCCGTTTTTTTGTTAATCTTCATTAACACTTCAACCGCTATGCCTGTGCAAGATCCTCATTCTTTTGCCGACCCCGCCGTTGCGGTAATGACACACCTGCAACTTGACCTCACGGTCGATTTCGAAAAACATAAGCTGCACGGTACGGCAGCAATTCGGTATCAGGCAACACCGTCTTCGCGTGAGCTGATAGTGGATACGCGCGGATTGACGATTCATCGTGTGACCAGTGTTGGAGATACTTTGCATGAATTAAAGTATCACTTGGATGCGGAAGTACCGTTCTTAGGACAGGCACTTCACATTCCGCTGGATGCTCTTCAAGGAGAAATCCTGATAGAGTATACAACATCACCGGATGCTGCGGCCTTACAATGGTTGTTACCGCAGCAGACCGCCGGTAAAAAGCAGCCGTTTCTCTTCAGCCAGTCGCAGGCGATTCTAGCTCGTACTTGGGCGCCGGTACAGGATAGTCCGGGGATACGATTCACGTACGAAGCACGTTTGAAAGTGCCGGCTGATCTCATGGCGGTCATGAGCGCGGAGAATCCGATGGTGAAAAATGACAGCGGCGTTTATACGTTCAGCATGAAGCAGCCCATACCGGCGTATTTGTTAGCGATAGCTGTCGGAGATATTGCTTTTATGTCGCTGGATAATCGCAGCGGAGTATATGCTGAGCCGGTGCTGTTGGAGCGTGCCGCCAATGAATTCGCTGAACTTCCCAACATGATTGCGGCTGCGGAACAATTATATGGTCCGTATGCCTGGGGACGCTACGATCTTATTGTTCTTCCTCCCAGTTTCCCCTTCGGTGGCATGGAAAATCCACGGCTTACCTTCGCAACGCCGACTATCATTGCCGGCGACCGGTCACTCACCACACTTGTCGCGCATGAATTGGCGCACTCCTGGAGCGGTAACCTTGTGACGAATGCTACCTGGAACGACTTTTGGTTGAACGAGGGATTCACAGTGTATTTTGAAAACAGGATCATGGAGTCGCTCTACGGAAAAGATTTTGCCGATATGCAGCGAAAGCTGGGACAGCAGGATCTTTTTGAAACCCTGAAAGAACTCGGGGATGATAATCCGGATACGCGACTTAAACTTTCCCTCGAAGGGCGCGATCCCGATGATGGGATGACGGATATCGCGTATGAAAAAGGGAATAATTTGTTACTGGTACTGGAAGCACATGTTGGTCGTCCGCGCTGGGATGCATTCCTGCGAAATTATTTTCAGCGACATGCTTTCAAAACCATGACTACGGAAGATTTTCTGGTAGAATTGCGGGACTCCTTATTTGCCAATGATTCGCAAGGTTTTGAGACGTTAAAAATTAACCAATGGGTTTACGAACCCGGTTTGCCGGATAATTACATTCGTATCCGTGCTACTCGCTTCGAAGCAGTTGAAGCAGCTGTCGGCGAATGGTCCAGCGGCCGTCCGGCAACTAGTCTTTCTACCGGCACTTGGACCGCATTTGAATGGATACATTTTCTGCAAGTTCTTCCGGCCAATCTTTCAGTTACGCAATTGCAGGAACTGGATCGTGCTTTCGGGTTTTCCAAAAGCGGGAATAACGAAATCCTGTTCAATTGGATGGAGTGCTGTTTACGCAATAATTATACAGCCATTTATCCTGTGGTGGAGCGGTTCCTTACTGAGGTAGGTCGTAGAAAGTATGTCAAACCGTTGTTTCAGGCGCTGGTGGAAACGAATGAAGGACGCGCAGAAGCGCAGAAGATTTTTGAGATGGCGAAGGGGAATTATCACGCAATCACGCGAGAAACGGTAGAGGCAATCGTAAATAAGTAATATTCACATCTATTCCGAAATCTATACGGATGTTTGTCCGCTAATCATAAATACCATGAAGAAATATTTTAATTCCTTGCCGTTAATTGTTCTTATCCTGCTCGGAACTCAGCTGGTAGCTATCGCACAACCATACTCTACTGCTGTTGGATTACGACTGGGTGGACATACGCGTGGTGTTTCTGTTAAAAAATTCGTTGGCGGGACCACTGCCTTAGAGGGCATTGCGTCCATTGGTAGAAAAAGTTTCATGATCACCGGTTTGTTTGAAAAGCACACGCCGTTTCCTTCGGTTGACGGCTTCTCCTGGTTTTTTGGAGGTGGAGCACACGTCGGTTTTTACGATGAGGGATATTATTATTTTTATTCGCGTACGCGCTCGTCCAAAATTGACGAAGATTGGACCGGATGGGATAACGAAACCGGTGTAGGACTGGATTTTATTATTGGGCTGGAATATAAATTCCAGAATGCTCCTGTCGATATTGCTGTTGATCTTAAGCCGTTCGTTGACTTCATCCGGAGCGAATATTTCGGATATTGGGATGGTGCACTAACACTTCGTTTTACGCTGTAATTTATGATCAGTTACCGACCAGCCACCCTCGAAGATCAGTCTGCTATTCTTGACATCTACAATGAAGCGGTACTGAATACTACGGCGACATTCGATACCGAAGAGCGTACGATGGAAAAGCAATTACTCTGGTTCCATTCGCACCGCCAGCGGCATCCGGTGATGGTTGCGGAAGTTGCCGGTAGCATTTTGGGTTGGGCTTCCATGAGTCCTTGGAGTGAACGAAGTGCCTACGACGCCAGCGTGGAAGTCAGCGTTTATGTACATGCTGATCATCGTGGCAATGGGGTTGGTACCCGATTGCTTGAACTTATCACGCTGGCCGGAAAAGAAGCGGGCAATCATACCGTCATTTCAAGGATCACCTCCGGAAATGACGTGAGTATTCATTTG
>CAINVI010000253.1 GCA_903854075.1 Candidatus Pollutiaquabacter sp.
AAAAACAAAAACATGAAAAAAGCGATCTCACTACTTTGTATGCTCACCGTATTCTCTTTACTGGCACAAGCCCAACAACCTGTATACGTAACCGGAGGCCCTCCGCCTAAGAATGTAAAGAATGAATCAGGCGATTCCAAAATCAACCTTACCGTTTTTGGAGGATATTTCTTTGCGGAGACCTTCCAATTATACAACGGAGGAAATGTATACCTGAACGATGGCGGTCTCTATGGCGCTTCCTTGAGCTTTAGCAGCGACCCACGCGTCGAATTCGAACTCACCTGGCAACGTCAGATCACCAAGGCAGAGGCCAACTACTATGAATTCATCGGCAACAACATCTTCAACTATGAAATTTCGGGCGATGTCGATATTGAATATTTTATGCTGGGCATGAACCGCATGAAAAACTTGAACGACCATGTTACCGTCTATGGCGGCTTCAGCGCCGGCATGGTTGTATTCACTCCACAAGACATTAACGTGTCGGCAGTGGAGAAGTTCACCGTTGCGTTGAAAGGCGGACTTAACCTGCATATTACAGACCGAATCGGACTGAAACTTCAACCGCAACTGTATATCCCTATTCAGTCGTTCGGCGCATCCGCCTTCATCGGGTCCGGAGGTTCGGGAGTTTCTGCTAATGGATACTCAAGTATCACTCAATTTGGTGGAATCGGCGGATTGACGTTTTCTTTTTAAGTGAATAACCTACCAAGTCCGGCAGCATGATTCGCCTACTAGTAGTTGCCCTTTTGTCGATTGTCGCAGTCAATGCGATGGCCCAAACGCCAGACAACGAGGTAGAAATGTATGGCCACTTCATGACGGACATCGGTTACGATCTGGATCAATCCAATCCGAACTGGTTCGATGTGGTAAGGGCGACTCAATTGCCCTCCTATCCTAATCAATACGGAACGGATGGCAATATATTCTTCAGCGTTCGACAGAGCCGGTTGGGATTCAGGTCTTATCAAACCACCAAACGCGGCCCGATAAAAGGTCGTTTTGAAATGGACTTTTTCGGTGTAGGCGCCAATGTGGGTGAGACAGCTTTTCACCTGCGGCTTGCTTACCTCGAATGGGGATCACTGGTAGCCGGGTTCACCTGGAGTCCGTTCGTAGATCCGGATGCAACTCCTGCTACACTTGAATTCTGGGGACCTATCGGTATAGCTTTATATCGTAACATTCAAGTAGGCTACACAGCGGTGAAAACCGAAAACAATACACTCCAAGTAGCTATTGAACGTCCGGGAGTCAGCGCGGACGAGGGAGTTTACACGTCACGTATAGCACTCACGCAGGTAAAACCAGAATTCAATTATCCTGACTTCTCTTACGCCTTCCGGCACACCTTCTCAAACGGCTATTTTCGACTGTCGGGAATCTACCGTAAAATATCCTGGAGAGACCTGCAGGATGACCAGTATGATTTGAACGGATCGGCTAACGCGTGGGGATTGAACTTGAGCTCCGTGCTGGCATTAACACCTAAAAACCGATTGATGGGGCAAGTCTTTTATGGAAAAGGAATCCAGAGTTGTATCAATGACGGCACCTATGACATAGGCGTTCGAACCATCGGTGATTCCCTTTCTAAAAGACCCATCGAGGGGTATGCCCTTCCGGGAGGAGGTTTCTTTGCCGCACTGGAGCACCAGTGGAACAGCAAGTTGTCGACGACGCTCGCCTACTCTACCTTGTTTATTGACAACGCCCAGAGTACGCTGCCAACTTCTTTCCAGCAAGGAACCTATGCGTTGACCAACTTGCGCTATAAACCATCATCCTCATTAATGGTTGGTGTCGAATTCCAATGGGCGCAACGTAGAAATGAAGCAGCGGTAGACGGATTCCAGACGGCGGAGGAGCGGCGCATCCAACTATCCTTCAAATATTCCTTCAATCACAAACTTAAAACAGACTGATTTAAATGTCGTACTATCATTTTTATCAATCAATAGTTAGAAATTAAACGACTAAGGAAGTAGTGATTTACTTCATCCGATTAATAACCAATCACCGTCATTCAAAACCCAATCAAATGGACACCCTAATCTTCCTGCTAATCCTACTGACCCTTTACACCATGTGGAAAGGAGACAAACGCCGGTCATGGATCTTGTTCATCATCTCCTTCATAGCAGCCGGCTTACTTTTCTGGCATCATGTGACCGACGTATTACCAATTTCACTTTAATAAATATCCAACTCATGTCATCACTACGAATGAAACTCGCAAGTTTCAGCATTCTCTCCATTTGCTTTGTACTTACCGGCGCATTTGTCGTACAGTTCTCCGGAGAATATCCATGTCCGTTGTGTATTCTTCAACGCATGGCGATGATGCTCTGCGCCTTGGGACCGGCCTGGTTGTTGCTGCGTGCACAAAAAGGAGCGGTTGATGCTCGTGATTATGGACAATGTTATGGATTAAGTATTTTTTCTGCTTTACTGGGTGCTTCCTTTTCCACCCGGCAGATCCTGTTACACATCGCTCCGGGCGATCCGGGATATGGCAGTGCAGTATTTGGCATGCACCTATATACTTGGGCATTGATTGTATTCCTGGTCGTCATTGTGGTTTCGGGCGCACAACTTTTTTTCCTGCCGGCTGCCCCTGATACGTTCGAAAAAAGCAAGCTGTCGACATTTTCCATTTGGACTTTGGGGATACTGATTCTTGCGAATGCTCTTGCAGTATTCGCACTGGAGGGATTTCACTGGTTCCTTCCCGACGATCCGGATGCGTATTTGCTGTTCAAAAACTTGTGATGTCCAGGACGGCAGCCGTCAGAATAGTGACAGGAGTTATTTTGAATTTTGAATCTTTAAAGTACAACCTTTGGTTGACTTCATAGTAAATTGAATCTTGAACTTTGAACCTTGAACTACCAAGTGTCAGAAACAGCAACAGTGATCGCAAGCCACGAATTAATTCGTGGCTTGCCGCATGGCAGAACTTCAAGTGCAAGAAACAGAAACAGTGCAAATAAACAGTGTTTTACTGTTCACCTGCACTGTTGCTCAAGCTGTTCACTTCGACTGGTTGACGGTTTGCCGTCGGCGATCATTCTGCTGACTCGTTTTGCTTATGTTTCCTATACACTAACCAATCAGCATCCGGCAGATAAGTGAAAGGAGTTATTTTGAATTTTGAATCTTGAATCTTGAACTTAAAACCTTGAACTAACAAGTGTCAGAAACAGAAACAGTGCAAACGAACAGTGTTTTACTGCTCACCCGCACTGTTTCTCAAACTGTTCACTTCAATGAGGCGGAGAGAGAGGGATTCGAACCCCCG
>CAINVI010000254.1 GCA_903854075.1 Candidatus Pollutiaquabacter sp.
ACTCTGCTCAGACTATTGTAATAAGCTATTTATCAAGGGTAAAGAGTGGTTTGTGGCCACAAGCCAAGGAATTAGCGTGATTCATTGGCAAACTGATACATCGTCTAAAATAACCTCTTATTATAAAAATGACGGACTGTTGTCTGATAAGGTAAACGACATTGTTGCTGATGACGAGCGTATTTACATGGCAACATCACTTGGGTTGTGTATCTTAGATCGTAAAATAGATATTTCAACCTCCAAGCCGCCTTTAATTAGTATAAAATCATTAACAGTTAATGGAGTCACGAAGGAATTTTTGGGCGATGTGATCATTCCCAGTAATGCAAGAAGTATTAAGATTGCTTACGTTGCTCCAACATTTGTTGCGCCGGATAAGATTGCCTATCAATATCGGATTTCTCTTCAAGCTGCTTGGCAATCTACCGAATTGGATGAATTGGAATTTACTAGCATACCTCCGGGGACTTACATTTTTCAAGTCCGAGCACGAGTTTATAACTCAAGTTGGTCGAAACCTGTGACGGTTCATTTCCAGGTAATACCACTGTTTTATGAAACGCTTGGTTTCAAAATATTGTTGGGCGGCTTTTTGGTAATTATTGTTTATCTGTCACTTCGCCAACTGACTTCACGTAAACTACGCCGTCAGCTGGAACAGCAACGAATGATTGAAACAGAACGGCGAAGGATAAGCGCCGATGTCCACGATGATTTCGGCGCTGATTTGACGCAGATTGTCTTACTCAGCCGGCTCGCAAAAAAGAGGCCTGAAGAACAGGAAATCATTGATCGAATTGAAGCTTCTTCCCTGGGTGTCATAACAAAAATGAATGAAATCATCTGGGCACTGAATCCCACTAACGATACAGTGCCGCATTTAGTATCCTATCTTCGCCGACTGGCCAATGAATTCAGTGACACCAATGGCATCTCCATCGATTTCTATACGCTTGGCGAAATGCCGGATATTATGTTGTCAGCTGCGTTTCGCCGGAATTTATTTTTGATTTTTAAAGAGTCTTTACGTAATATTATAAAACACGCGGAGGCAAAAAAGGTGGAAGTACGAGTGGAATATGACTCTTCCGCGTCCACGATTCGAATGAGTATCAAAGATGATGGTAACGGTTTTAATGAGTCGGCTAAGGCGGAATATGGGAACGGGTTACAAAACATGAAAAAGAGGGCTGAAGAAATAAATGCTAAATTGTCCGTTATAAAAACTACAGGTGGCGGAACGGAAATACAGCTGATGGTCACCTTGCCGAAATAGTCTAACCTTTTTGTACTCAATTTTAAATTGCAATGCAGGCAGAAAAAACAATTACAGTAGCATTTATTGATGATCATCACGGAATACGGGAGGATGTATTACAGCTTCTACATTCCAACCCGAACATCGACGCCATTGGCTATGAATCTGCGGAAGAGGCGTTGCTTGCCTTTCAGATAAAAATCCCTGATGTGGTACTCATGGACATTAACCTTCCCGGATCCGATGGAATTACAACTACGCGAACCATTAAAGAGTATTTTCCGATGGTTCATGTCATGATGTGTACTATCTACGAGGACGATGAAAAAATTTTCAATGCACTGGCCGCTGGCGCCAGCGGGTACATTCTCAAAAGTTCAGCCGGTAAAGAATTAATGGATGCAATACATGTGATTCTCGAAGGCGGTGCGCCGATGAGTCCTGCTATTGCACGACGTGTAGTCAATTCTTTTCGACAACCTGTTGCACAACAACAGGTAAGCTCCGTTAGCCTTACGCCGCGTGAAAACGAGATCTTAGATCTCCTCGCGCAAGGTTATCGCAATAGAGATATTGCCGAGAAGCTTTTTGTAAGTGTTAATACGATACGTACGCACATTTACAACATCTACGAAAAACTTCACGTACAGAACCGCATTGAAGCACTCAATAAAACCGGCCGCAATGGCAGGCAATAGTCGCTAATAATAGGGGTGCAAACTAATACTATCGTCGTATTGTTAGAACAGGAACGAAACTTCAACTTTGGCGAAGGTTTAAATGATTTTCCACACGAAAGGCAAATCGCAGTTGACCTCTTTCAGTTTTGAACCAACATGACCCCGCTGCTCCAAGGGGTCATGTTTTTATTCCGCCAGTAATTCTTCCACGAACAATTCGAATTCATTTTTATGGATCAAAAAGTCTTCGCCGGTAGCTGGTCCGGAGAATCCGGTATGGATTTTACGAACATGGCCATGCTTGTCAATAATAAGACTGGTGGGGTATGCCATGATTTTACTGATCATCGGCAACTTTGCGGAGGCGGTGTCGCGGTTCGAATTTCCACCAAAAACTACGGGGTAATCAATGTAGAGCCGGTCTTTAAACCGATTAATATTGCTCCATACTTTTGCGCTGTCGGTGGTGCGTTCGAAGTCGATGGCAATAACGCGCACTCCGCGGCCGACATTCGCCTGCAACCATTCGTTGAGGTATATACTTTCATCCAGACAATTCGGACACCACGTTCCCATTAACTGAACCACTACCACGTTGTTCGCCAACCATGGATCATTCATTGTCCAACGCTTTCCGCTGGCATCCGGAAAATTGAAATTGAATTTTTGGGATGTTTCAGTCACGTACGTCAGCGAATGTGGATCGGGAAGACTCGCAGAATCATTGCGGTAGGCGGTCCAGGTATCGTATCCGGTTTTGCCGGAATAAAAATAGCCGCGCAGCGATCCGTCAGGCTGAATCGTTGCCGTATAACACATGACGAAGGCTCCGTTGAATGTAGAGATCAGCATTTCATTTCCGCTGATTTCACCGTCGAGATAACGATGATCGCCGGTCACCGTCAATACTGATCCCGTCACCCGATTTCCTGTTTGTGAAAATACTGCCACATTCGAGCGGTCAAGTCCTTCTTCGTGATCGAAGATTAATTGCCAACGTCCGGTCAAATTCGCAGCAGGAGTTGACGGACGTTGAATGAAACGGTAGCTGAAATCTTTAACTGCGCGGAAATAAAAAATATTGTTGGAAGTCTTTGCGAGATTCACGTACTCACCGGCAAGGACCATTCCCAAATTTATGAAACGCAGCTCGGCATCGTAAAACGGAAAGCGCGCAACGATAGAATCGCCGGAGGTACGGATGTCCGTCAACGCAATGCGCTCGGTTGCGTTTTCAATGGTAATCGTCCCTGCGTTGGTAATCAGGATGAACCCCAGATTGACGGAATCGTTGAGTTGTAGATCAGCGTGCCAGCGTCCGTCTTCCAGTGTGGATTGTCCGGAGACGGTTATGGAATGCAGTAGTATAAAAACAAATAGGAGTCTTTTCATACGGCTAAAATAAAAAAAGCAACCCGAAGGCTGCTTTAGTAATCAGAATTATTGACTTGATCAGAAATCAAACTTGATTCCCTGTGCCAGTGGTAAGCTGGTGGAGTAGTTGATGGTATTCGTCTGACGGCGCATATACGCTTTCCAAGAGTCCGATCCGGATTCGCGTCCGCCGCCGGTTTCTTTTTCGCCGCCAAAAGCACCGCCGATTTCTGCACCGCTTGTACCGATGTTGACGTTGGCAATTCCGCAATCGCTGCCTTCGCAGGAAAGGAACTGCTCCATTTCACGCATGTTGGAGGTGAAGATTGCCGATGAAAGGCCTTGCGGCACGTCGTTCTGTAGTTGAATGGCTTCTTCGACCGTCTTGTATTTCAACACATACAGGATAGGGGCGAAGGTTTCTTCCTGTACTATCTTGTACGAATTGTCAGCTTCGATGATGCAAGGTTTAACGTAACATCCACTTTCAAAAGCAGCGCCGGTCAATACGCCGCCTTCCACAATAATGCGGCCGCCTTCTTTTTTCGCTTGCTCAATGGCATCTAGGTATTGTTGCACGGCTCCTTTATCGATCAGCGGACCGACGTGGTTGGAAGCGTCCAGCGGATTGCCAATTTTTAATTGCCCGTAGGCGTTCTTCAACACTTGCAAGGTTTTGTCGTATACACTTTCGTGAACGATCAATCGGCGGGTCGTGGTACAACGTTGTCCCGCAGTGCCGACAGCTCCAAATACGGTTCCGACAAGCACCATGTTAAGATCAGCATGTTCGGAAACGATGATGGCATTATTTCCGCCCAACTCAAGAATTGTTCTTCCGAAACGTTGAGCGACGGTACCGGCTACGCGACGCCCAATACGGGTTGATCCGGTGAAAGAAATCATCGGAACACGTGGGTCATTATTCATACGATCGCCGACGTGATTGCCTATCAGCAGACAACTTACGCCTTCCGGAACATTGTTTTCGCGGAATACTGCACTGATGATGTTTTGACAAGCGACAGCGCAAAGCGGAACTTTTGAACTTGGTTTCCAGACGCAAACATCTCCGCAAACCCAGGCGATGGCGGCATTCCAGCTCCAAACGGCTACCGGAAAATTGAAAGCGGAAATAATACCGACTGTTCCCAGCGGATGCCATTGTTCGTACATGCGATGCTTGGGACGCTCGCTGTGCATGGTGAGTCCGTAAAGTTGACGGGAAAGTCCGACAGCGAAATCGCAAATGTCAATCATCTCCTGCACTTCACCCAGGCCTTCTTGTAGACTTTTCCCCATTTCATAGGAGACCAATTTGCCGAGCGGATCTTTGTATTTACGTAAAGCATCACCGACCTGACGAACGATTTCGCCGCGTTTGGGTGCCGGTAACATTCTCCAGGCCTTGAAAGCATCCTGAGCGGTTTGCATTACGTTTTCATAATCTTCCGGAGTCGATTCGTGTACGGTAGCGATTTGCCGGCCGTCGACCGGAGAAGTGGATGTAAGTAGATTACCGTTGGAGTTGATCCATTGGGTGCCGGTAGAGGTGCCGGAGTTCACGTCGTTGATGCCTAAGGCGGCTAGCGCCTCAGCTACGCCGAACGGTAGAGTTTTCACGGAAATGGTGTTCATTGGTGACATGTATTTATTTCGTAAAAATAGTCAAAATAAATGGGTTGTTGCTTTCCGTGGATTTACTGTAATTTGGTCTGATCAGATGCGCTACGACCGGAACGCCATTTATCAATTTATTTATGTAATCACAGGGGTTGTACTGTGGCCGTACCTGAATGAGTACGTCAATAATTCCGACTCGTATCAATACATTAATGTAGCCCGGCTGTACGAATCGGGTTATTTGTCGGAAGCAGTAAACGGCTATTGGAGTCCGCTTATTTCCTGGTTATTGTTGCCGGTTTTAAAAACAGGGTGGTCTGCTATTCATGCATTCAAGATGTTGCAGCTTACCATCGGTCTGCTCGCATTGCGGTGGAGTATACGACTGGCGGATCAATTTGCTGCTTCGCCCAGGTTTCGTGAACCGTTCAAATGGATCATGATCCCGACGTTACTGGGTTATGCTTACTTGTATTTAACGGCCGATCTGTTATTTTTCACGCTACAGTTACGTTTAGTCTTGTTTCTTATTGAGGCTCCGGTCTGGAACAATCGGCGACGAGCGCTGCAGTTCGGAGTACTTGGCAGTCTACTTTATTTATCCAAAGCCTTCGGCTTCCCTTTATTCATCGCCATGGTGTGCTGCTCGGTTTATTATCATCGGCAACATGCAACGTTCCGTTGGAAATGGGTAGCAGAAGGTGTTGTTGTTTTCTTAACTATTTCGTCGGCATGGATTTTCGGAATCAGTTTGAAGTATGGACACTTTACAGTCAGCGAAGCGGCGGCGTTCAATGCTACCCGTGAAGTAGCGCCACTCCCGGAACAGCTGGTCCGACTTCCTGTATTGTATACCAACGGCATTGTACCGCCTGTTGGTTCGCATGCTTTGTCAGCATCGGAAGAGCCGATGCAAGCTATTACTTTAACACCACTTCGCCCATGGTCGGACAAGTCCGATCGCGATCATCGTTTCGCAGTAATTAAGCGGAACATGCTTTCTATCTGGTATTTCGATTTCCGTCGCCAGCTGGGAATTATTTTCCTGCTGTTTCTACTAGTGTTATTTATGGCACGGCGTGAGCTTTTACAGGCTGGCGATCCGTTGCTTTTTTATCCAATAGCGCTTCTGCTTTTTACCTATGCCGGCTACGCCATGATTCTTTATCATGCACGATACTCTTGGATATGTTCAGCGTTGATGATGTTGTTGGTCAGCCGACTGGCCGAACAGCTATCTAAGTCGGAAAAGCGGATAATTCAAAATGGCGCATGGATGGTATTGGTGATCGGCCTGGTACTTTCTGTTAAACGTCCGATTAAAGAACTCCTCTTTGAAAAAGACAGACAAGTAGCGGGTGCTGATTTTTTTGCTGCCATAATTTCTCCTCTGAAAACCCTGGAAGCTACGTATGCGCCTGATCGAGAAGTAGCTGCAGCCGCCGAAGATTTGCGCAGGCTGAATGGATCCTTTGCATCGCGTTTTTCAGATACGCGTGAGCGTCCGCCCTATTATGCATCACTGGCAGTGGCGGAACGTTCCGGACAACGATTCTACGGACAATTAGACGATACGAAGCCCGGCGCACTGGACTCACTTCGTCTGTATGGTGTTCGTTATTTTCTTGTATGGAACGCTTCGCCGGATTCTTGCTTCGGAAGACCGCCTGTCATGGTGCTAGAAAACGTACGCGTCTTTGATCTTCGCTGATCACCTATTATTCAACGAGGTTAAAATATATTCCGTGATGCGCGGGTAGTTTTCACGCATGATTTCGTTGATGTCGTTTGAATTCGACAGAAAATGCGATACCGCCAAATCTCCGTGAACTTGCTTCCCATCACGATCGAATACAGCATAGTGAACGCGAACTTCTCGGTCGTAGATTTTAAGAGCAAGATCCATACAGTCTTTGAAGTTTGTTCGGATTTCAAACTGGTTTAATACCACGAACAGGTCCACATTGTATTTGCGCGAGAAATCGCCTAATAATTGCTGGTCATAAAACCCAACGTTCATGTAGAGCTTATCGATCGCAAAAGGCTTGCGTGACTTTGGATTCACAAAGGTTTTCATTTTCAGTAATGAATCCTTTTTTGGATGAGCAACCGGCCAGATAGTATCTTGCTGAAAGTATTCGGCGTGGTAAATCAAACTGTTGTCGTCATCATCGTCTCCGACATGATCACTTTGCAATAGTTCAGCATCGTAAACCGTCACTATTTTTGATCGCAAACTTTTCAGCAGTCCTTCACGGAATTCTTTGCGCATTTCATCCAGCTGAATTCCGGAGTAGGTCGAGATATCGAGATCCGCCGGATCCGGCATATGCATTCCCGGTTGGTAAGGAATGATCAGGATACGCGGAGTCGTTGAGCTGTCAGTGGCTTGACGCGCGAAGGTGAATGAAGAGCAAAACGATAAAAATAACAGCAGAAGTGGTTGACGGAATGACATACGGCAAGTATCGCACAATCCTTCAACCTCTCGACGCAATAAGCGCCTGAGTAAGCGACAACCGTCAGTTGATAAAGTGCTTCCAGATATCGTTACCGACGGTATACACCATCAGCGATAACAGAATAATCATACCGACGACTTGCGCTTTTTCAAGGAATTTATCCGGTAGACGCCGACCGGAAACTACTTCTACCAACAGGAAGAGTACATGTCCGCCGTCCAGCGCAGGTATCGGAAGAATGTTCATGAAGGCAAGTACCATGGATAGCAAACCGGTAATCGCCCAGAAGCGCCGCCAGTCCCAAACTCCTCCATAAATCGTTGCGATGCCGATTGGCCCCTGAATAGATTCACTGGCTTTCTCCTTGCCACTGAAGATCTGTTTCAGTCCTTTTATATTGGAGGAAATGGCCTCGAAAGCATCGGAGGATCCGTACGAAAAT
This sequence comes from Candidatus Pollutiaquabacter sp., assembly GCA_903854075.1. Taxonomy (GTDB): domain Bacteria; phylum Bacteroidota; class Bacteroidia; order AKYH767-A; family 2013-40CM-41-45; genus Pollutiaquabacter. Next base: position 7,843 of record CAINVI010000254.1, read on the forward strand.
GCAGTACCAGCAGAATACGGGGTTAGCGCATAATTTCCATAATCACTGTGGTAAGTGATTCCGATTATTCCCGAATCGCTGACTACCGGTTGAATCATGAGTGTATCATTGGCACGCACCAATTCCAAGGTGATAGGACGTCCTTTATTTTCACCGATGACTTTCCGTGTGCGTTCCATCGAAAAAGTCCGTTCTCCGTTAATGGAAATAATGCGGTCTGATTTTTCTATACCGGCTGCAGCAGCCGGTTTTCCTTCTACCACGCTGTCAATAATCAGTCCTGCACGAAAAGGGGCTACGAAATTACCTTTTCCGGTTTCAATCGTTTTCCGATAGAAATTATCCGGCACAACAACTTCCAGGTTTTTTCCGTTGCGCTCCACCGTAAGTGTAGAACCGAAAATCACCCGCGAGGATAATACATCTTCGAATCGTACTACCGGCTTTCCGTCGATAGCAACAACCTTATCGCCGGCAGCAAGCCCAACTTCTTGCCCCAGACTGAAGGCATAGATGCCATCGTTGATGGAATCGTTTGACAAGTAGTTTTTATCGTAGCTGAAAAGAACACCGGTATAAATAGCAACACCAAGAATAACGTTCATCACGACACCGGCAACCATAACAATCAAACGCTGCCATGCCGGTTTGGATCGGAATTCCCAAGGTTGCGCCGGCTGCGCCATTTGTTCTTTGTCCATGCTCTCGTCGATCATGCCGGAGATCTTTACGTAGCCGCCCAGCGGCAACCAGCCAATACCGTATTCGGTATCTCCTTTGCGAAAGGAAAAGAACTTGAAGCCCCACGCGTCAAAAAACAGATAAAATTTTTCTACACGAATTCCGAAGGCGCGAGCCGCCAGGTAATGACCTAATTCGTGAAGTGTTACCAGTATGGAGAGTCCCAGAATCAACTGGGCAGCCATGATAAGTCCTGACATAGATGAAATAATTTGAGCGACATTCGGTGCAAGAAGCGTAATCAGCACCACTGTACGTTCACAAAGATACGAAAAGAGTCCCCCTTTGTTTAGGGTGTTTTCCGCTTAAATGAACAATTAACACGATTTAACGAAGGTCACGCGACATGCCAGGCCGTGGCGACACGACGGGTTTCGCGGTCGGTAGCGATATAATCTTCCAACGACGGTTGCGCAATAAACGGAACCTGCGACAAACAAGCTTCGATCATATCGGTCATTTCCAGAAATCCGATTTTATCGTGCAGGAAAGCGTCAACAGCCACTTCGTTGGCAGCGTTTATTATACACGGCGCATTACCGCCGCGTTTCATAGCTTCAATAGCCAATGCCAGATTTCTGAAGGTTTCCATATCGGGCTGTTCAAACGTCAGCGACGGATACTGAAGAAAATTAAAGCGAGGGAATCCGGCAGCCAATCGCTCGGGATATCCGATAGCGTATTGTATGGGCAACTTCATGTCCGGCAATCCCATTTGCGCTTTCATGGAGCCATCGCGAAACTGTACAATGCTGTGAATGATGCTTTGCGGATGAACAATCACATCGATCTGATCCGGCTGTAAACCAAACAACCACTTGGCTTCGATGATCTCCAGTCCTTTGTTCATCAATGAAGCGGAGTCGATTGTGATCTTCGCGCCCATATCCCAGTTGGGATGTTTTAACGCTTGTTCTTTTTTTACCGTTGCCAGGAAGTCGCGCGATTTTCCCCGGAAGGGGCCACCTGAGGCAGTCAGGTAAATTTTTTCAATCGGATTGTGCCATTCGCCGGCCATGCATTGAAATATGGCGGAGTGTTCCGAATCAACCGGATAAATATTGACGGATTTTTCTTTCGCTAGCGCAGTGATCAGTTCACCGGCTACGACCAATGTTTCCTTATTGGCTAAGGCGATATGTTTGCCTGCTCGAATCGCACTGACTGTAGGACGTAATCCTGCATAACCTACCAGCGCCGTGAGCACCATATCTATATTGTCCATCTGAACAACTTGTTCCAGTGCAGCTTCTCCGGCAAAAACCTTGATCGGTTCATCGGCCAATGCATCTTTCAGATACGTGTACTTACTCTCTTGCGCAATTACTACCGCATTCGGTTTGAATTCGAGCGCCTGACGGATCAGTAAATCAACGTTATTGTTTGAGGTCAATACTTCGACACAGAATTGACCTTGTTGTTCCCGCACGACATCAAGCGCCTGAGTTCCGATTGATCCGGTCGATCCTAAAATGGCAAGTCGGCGTGGTTTATTCATGATTGGCACGAAAATAGGAAAAAGGGAGAGAAAGCGAGTGGGGAAGGCGGTACAACAAGTTTTTTTTCGCATCTTTGTTATGAAATCAATGTCGCTGTTGTTAGCGCTTATTCTAAACATTATTTCGGCTAATTATGTTCAAAAAACTACTTATTGCGCTTTTTCCTATTGTAGCTCTTGGCGGATTAACCGCGGATACAATGTATTCTACCGGACGCGCCGGCAACACGGGTTCTCCCGGCGAAAGCACGTGTCGCGGATGTCATACTACCTATGCACTAAATTCTGGCGGAGGCTCCATAACAATTCAAAATACTTCCATGCCGGGAAATATTTATATTCCCGGACAAACGTACACGATGAGTGTAACGGTGGCACAATCCGGAATAAATCTCTTCGGATTTGGGTTGGAAGCCTTGACGGCTTCCGGCGACAACGGCGGTACCCTTAACATCACCGATCCCGCATCGACACAGATTAAAACCGCTTTAATCGGCGGCATATCCCGCAGAAATGTGGTTCACACCTCCAATGGTGGCACCGGTAATGGTTCAAAAACATTCAACTTTAGTTGGACAGCTCCTGCGATAGGAACAGGAAACGTTACCTTCTATTTTTCCGGCATTGCTTCGAACGCAAATACATTCAGCTCGGGCGACTGGGTGTACCAGGGAACGTCACTGACAGTTACCGAGCAGCCGTGTAATCCTCCTGCACAGCCTACTCAAATTTCAGGAATCGGTACGCCTTGCGCCGGCTCAACACAAACGTATTCGGTAGCTGCTGATCCTTCAGCAACAAGTTATACCTGGACACTTCCTAATGGCTGGTCCGGCATATCATCAACGAATTCGATTACTGCAACACCAGGAGCCTCGGGCGGCACGATTACGGTGGTCGCTTTTAACGCATGCGGCCCGAGCGCTCTCCAGACTATTGCGGTTAATCCTATTCAGATTACTGCTTCCATAGCTACGGTTCCGGTGACTTGCTTTGGCGGCACCGACGGTTCTGCTACAGTCACCGCAAATGGTGGCGCGGTTCCGTATACCTTTACTTGGACCCCGAATGTGTCCACAGGCGCAACTGCCGCAGGATTATCTCCAGGAAATTACTCCGTAACAGTTTCCAATGCTGGCAATTGCCCGACAACACAAAGTTTTACTATTACTGAGCCACCACCATTGGTGGTTGATGCCGGAAGTTCAGTGCAAGCTTGTGCCGGTGCAGGCGCGGTTATTGGTGGTATTCCTCCTTCCGGCGGTACAACTCCTTACACGTATCAATGGACCGGGAATGCCGGCGCCATCTCATTTGCCCTTGCACCAGTAGTTTCCGGAACGAGTAATGAGAATTACACATTTACAGTTACCGATGCCAACGGTTGTTCAGCAAGTGACGTCATGCAATTGCAAGTTGCACAGCTACCTACTTCCTCCACCATCACCAATATCAACGATACACTCTTTGCATCACAGACCTTCAATTACCAGTGGTATTACAACAACACATTGATTCAGGGGGCCACCTCTAATTTCTATGCACCAACAGCAAATGGTGACTACACGGTAATCGTAACCGATCCTGTTTCCGGTTGCACCAATCAGTCTCTTCCATATACTTTTATCTCCACGGCTATTCCGACTGTTGAACAAATGAATATCGCCGTGTATCCGAATCCGGCTTCTGAAAATGTTGTTGTGACCAACAACTGGAAATCCCAACGTGAATTAAACTATCAATTGATCAGTAGTATGGGGACTGTCGCCATCTCCGGTCAACTTCTGGAAACATCGCCTTCTTTGGATATTTCCGGCTTGCCCAATGGTTGCTATTCACTGCTGTTGGAGAGCAACGGTAAAAGATCAATGGTGCGACTGTTGATTCAACGGTAAATACAAATCAGTTTATCCAGCATAAAAAAACGGGAAGTATTGCTTCCCGTTTTTTTATTTTTCGAGCGATGACATTTTCATGGTCCGAAAGGTAAGATTGATGCGTGGACTTGAAATCCGTTTTGATTTAGGCAGGGCGTGCAACCAGTTTTTTTGCACATTGCTTTCCATGACCAACAAACTTCCATTTTCCAACAAAATTGACTGCGAGGTTTTGTTGGTTTTGTGCTGAAAGGAAAATTTACGCGCCGCTCCGAAACTTATCGAAACAATTGATGCATCCGGTTCAAGCGTGTCTTCATCATCACTGTGCCACGACATTCCTTCTTGTCCATCGTGATAAAGATTCAGCAAACAAGAGTTAAAAGATTTTCCGGTATGCTTTTCGGCAATCGATTTTATATTTTTTAATACATCGTTCCAGGGCAATGCTTTTTTTGCCGAATGAGAATAGGTGTAGACAAACGGGAGATCGCCGTACCATCCCACTTTTCGTTTGGTGATGATTTTTTTCCCGAACATAAGTATTTCGTCTTGCTTCCAGTCGATGGTATGAAGCAGCTGGTCGAAAATTGCATCACCTACTTCTTGCGAAAAAACTTGTCGATAGTAATAAGCATCGCCATCGAAGGGCAGTATGTTTTCGGCAGGATTTTCCGGGAAAGGAATCAACATACCTACAGTAAGTTGGCAATACTTCGGTCGTTTGCCAGCCGCGGCACTTTGTTTTGTCCGCCAAGCTTCCCCAGCTTGCGCATGTAGTCGCGGAACGCGCCGGGTTTGAGCGGACGGATCTTCAGCGACTGTAACATGTTTCCCTGGATCAGATCACGGTAGTAACTGTTTTGCCGTTGCATGCTTTCGTCGACAGCTTTGACAAAGCCATCAAGATCTTCCGGTTGCTTGTCGAATTCAATAAACCATTCGTGATAGGGAAGTCCGCCTTCCGGCGGATCGAGCTGCGGCGCTACGGTGAATTCGACAACCTCCGCGTGTTGCAGCGCTGCCGCTTCGGTAAGTGCGCGCTCCACTTCTTCGGCAATGACGTGCTCACCACTCGCAGAGAGAAAATGTTTGACACGACCGGTTACAACAATCCGGTACGGATTCAACGATACGAACTTGACGGTATCTCCCAAATTGTATCCCCACAGTCCGGCATTTGAATTGATGACGATGGCGTAATTTACGCCAAGCTTTACATCCTTAATACTGATTCGTGTAGGATCGGGCTGATCAAATGTCTCCGCCGGAATGAATTCGAAAAAAATTCCGCTGTTTAACAATAATAACAACCCGTTATTGTCTTGTCGGTCCTGATAAGCGATAAATCCCTCGCTCGCGGGATACAACTCGATGGAATCAATTTTACGACCGATACTTTGTTCGAGTTTTTTCCGGTAGGGCTCGTAATTTACACCACCGTACACGAACAGATCAAAATTCGGAAAAAGATCTTTGACTGCTTTTCCTGACTTTTCCAGTAGTCGGTCGAAATACATCTGCACCCACGGTGGGATGCCGGAAATAAAGCGCATATCCTGGTGAACAGTTTCGTTCACAATCGCATCAATCTTTGTCTCCCAGTCTTCGATGGTATTCGTGGCATACGACGGAAGTTGTCGAGTGCGTAAGTAGCCTGGGACATGATGGTTTACAATTCCGGAGAGTCGGCCGCAAAGAATTCCGTTAACCTTTTCCAGCGCAGGCGATCCGCTGATGAAGATCATTTTCCCGTTGAGAAAACGGCAATTACCGGTTTCGTGAATATAGCTTAGCAGTGCATCCCGGGTTGCATTGATGTGATTTGAAATGGAGTCGCCGGTAATTGGAATGTATTTCGTTCCGGATGTTGTTCCAGATGTTTTCGCGAGGTACAACGGTTTCCCGGGCCACATAACACTCGCTTCACCGGATTTCGTGCGGTTGAAATAAGTGGACAATCCTTCGTAGTCGCGAACGGGTACGTTTTTTTTGAAGGAAGTGTAATCGGAAATTTCAGTGAAACGATGATCGCGACCAAACGCGGTAACTTTTCCACGTCGGATTAGTTCCTGAAATATTTTTTCCTGTACTGCTACGCCATTACTGCTCCATCGTCGCGTTTTTGCGGCGGAGTAATTGGCCAATTGTTTGCTGAGAAAGGATAACAGTCCCATGGTTCGGGAAAATGGAGCAGGATACTGCGTATAAAATTACGTCATTTCCGACAATAACACCAACCACCGGAGCGCTGTTTTGTTCAGGAGAAGTGCGAACGATTAGAAGGCGATGTACTTCGCAGGGTCTAGCGCACTGCCATTGAACCACAGTTCAAAATGAAGATGTGGTCCGGAGCTCATTTCGCCGGAATTTCCAATGACAGCGATTGCATCACCGGCTTTTACGAACTGACCGGACTTTTTGAGCAAGGCGGAGTTGTGTTTGTAAAACGAAAAGAGGTTGTTGCTATGCTGAATACCTATAACCCAGCCGGTTTCCGCCGTGAAATTTGCGAGAATTACGGTGCCGTCCAGCGTAGCTTTGATTGGTTCGTTGATGGCCGCGGTGACGTCGATACCGTAATGTTTTTTGACGGCATCAAAACGGTTGGTTACGGTTCCTTTCACCGGCGCAAAAAAGAGGAAGCTGCGAATACTGTTGCCCAACGATGCATCATCACTGGCGCTAAGTGAAAACGGATCCTGCGACTCAATATCCAGCCGAAGCAGCGAATCCTGCACCGACCGCGCGAGTTCTTTAATCGTATCGTACCGCTCCGCATTTTCAGGTTGTTCTACAATGGAATCCTGCGGCAATTTCCCATTGATGATCATCCGTAGATTGGAAAGGTATAAATCACGCGCATTCAGGGACCGTTCCAGCGAATCGGCTTCCTGCACGAGCCGAACAACTTGACGGCGGCTTTGAACGTCCGCGTAGCCCGGAATATATTCGCGCAAAGGCGTAAAGGCGATGATGAAGGTTGTCAGCGTAATCAACAGAATGATTCCCAGTCCTCCGGCCACAAAAACATTCAACGGCCGTAAGTTGAACGAAGCCTTCTCTTCGAAGGTATCTTCGTTCATAATGACCATTCGGTACCGGTTTTTCAACCGTTTGACCCACTCTTTTTGTTGCTTTTTTGCCATTTTCAGGCCTCAAACCTACTCTTTTAATAGGGATCATTCAATGTAAAATTGCATTCACCAAGAAAACGAGCCGAAACGCCCATAATTACGGCCACCGATTAAGGGCAAATCCCCCGCCTTTTAAAATATTTTCGCAGTTTTGCAGTTATTCCCTTTCTTAATGTACCACCGACGCGTGAAGCGCCTTTACTTTTCTTATTTCCGACTAATATTCGGGGCGTTCCTGGTTTTTGGGTGTTCCCAGACAAAGGATACGTTTATCAACCGGAATTGCCATAATTTATCGGCACACTACAACGGCTATTATAACGCCGGATTGAAGATCGAGGAAGGAAAAGAGAAACTGGCGGAATCGCATACCGATTCCTACGACCGCGTACTCCGTGTTTTTCCGTATGCCAACGCTGAAAAGGCAAAGGCTGTTTATCCGCAGATGGACGATGCTATTAAACGCCTGTCCACGTCCATTTCCAAACATACCATGTACGACAAGCGCGGTAATGAGAAACCGGCTTCGGAACATTGGATTGACGATAACTGGCTGCTTTGGGGACAAGCGATGTTTTTCAAACACGAGTATTTCCAGGCAATGGATGCCTTTAAATATGTTGAGGCCACGTACAAGACAGAACCTGGCCGCTACCTGGCTTCTTTGTGGATTGCCAAAACGTACCTGGAACTTACTCAGCTAAACGAAGCGGAGACCAAACTCGACTATCTGCGCAACACGCCGGACTTCCCCAAAAAACACCGCTGGGAGCTGGAAGCTACTGCGGCTGACTTTTATGTGCAGGTGAAAAACTATCCGAAAGCGATAGAACACCTGCAGGTAGCAGCAGAAAAAGCACCAAAGCGCGAAGACCGAATCCGTTTCCTGTTCATTCTTGCACAGCTGAATCAACAGCTCGAGCAATTTCCAGCTGCCTTTGCACTCTACTCGAAGATCATCAAGATGAATCCGAAGTACGAGATGGCATTTAACGCGCGAATCAACCGGGCACGCTGTTATGATGCAGCGAGCGGAAGCAGCGACGAGGTGAAAAAAGAGCTCGAGGTGCTCGCAAAAGATCCGAAGAACAAGGACTTCCTGGATCAGATCTATTATGCACACGCCGGGATCGCAAAAAAAGAAGGTCGACAGGAAGATGAAATCGCTTACCTAAACAAATCTATCCAGGCAAGCACGACGAACAAGAACCAGAAAGCGCTTTCGTACCTGGAGTTGGCAAAAATTAGTTTTGAAAAACCGGAGTATAAGAAAGCGCAGTTGTATTACGACAGCGTAGTCACTAACCTGGCGAATGATTTTCCGGAGTATTCGGAAATTCTTCAGCGCAGAAACAGTCTGACCAAACTGGTGCGCTACCTGAATACGATCGCTAAGGAAGACAGCTTGCAACAGCTCGCTAAAATGACGCCGGAGCAACAGCAGGCGTTGGCGCTGGAAGTGATTAAGAAAAAAGAAGAGGACGCTAAAAAGAAAAAAGAGCTTGAGCAAAAAGAGCAACCTGCGAATCAGATCTTCAATGACAAGCAAGGACAAGCCAACCAGTTCAATCAGCAAAGCGGTTCCAACTGGTACTTCTACAACGCACAGGCGGTAAGTTTCGGATTCAATGAGTTTGTGAAACGCTGGGGTAATCGTCCGCTCGAAGATAATTGGCGACGAAGCAACAAAGAGTCTGTAGCGCCTGCGCCGATCGAAGAGGAGGAAAGTGCTCAGGCCGACACTTCAAAAGCTGGCGACAAGGAAAAGAAGAACGACCCCGAAGAGCAGGCTAAAGAGCTGGTCAAGATTATTCCTTCAACACCCGAAGCGCTGGAGAAGTCCACTAACAAGGTCATCGACGCGTATTACAATGCCGCTATGTTGTATCGGGAGCAGTTCAATGATTTGAAAAGCTCCATCAAGATGTTTGAAGAGATGCTGGCGCGTTTCCCGAAAAGCAAGTACGAGCCGCAATCCTATTACCAGCTATACCGGATGTGCGAAAAGTTGGGCGACACGCAGAAGGCCGAGTATTACAAAAATCTTATCCTGAACGAATATCCTAATACGGATTACGCACAGATTATCAAGAATCCGGATTATGCCTCGCAGATGGCCTCGCGGAAGTCCGAAGCGGAATTGTTTTACGAAGAGACCTATCGTAAATACCTCAATGCAGAATACGCTACGGTGATACAACGCCGCAATCAAGCATTACTTCAATTTCCGGAGAACGCTTACATGCCGCAGTTTGACCTGTTACGGGCACTGTGCATTGGTCGGACGCAGCCTTTACCACAGTTTGAGGCGTCGTTGAGTGAAGTGGTGCGTATGTATCCGGAAAATCCGGTGAAAGAGCAGGCGCAGCAAATGCTGGATTATATCAAGAGTGCAGGCGCTGCAGCTCCGCAGACACCACCTTCCGCTCCGGTTGCGGATCCGAACGACAAGAAGAACAAGAGAGCGTATACGTATATGCCGGATACCACGCATTACGTGGTAATCATTTTCCAGAATATCGGCGGGCCGGTTGATGGAAATCGATTGAAAACGAAACTGTCGAATTTCAACGCGACGAACTATTCCAATAAAGGGCTGGCCGTTCAGGACTTATTGCTGGATCATCGCTTCAAGATGCTTGTCATTCGGGAGTTGTCCAACAAAGCGGATGCGATGCGTTACAATGATCACCTGTATAATAATGACGAGGTGTACGGAAATATCAATCCGGATGGCTACAAACAGTTTGCCATATCTGCCAATAATCTCCCCGAATTGTTGAAGCAGAAAAAAGCAGATGAGTACGAGGATTTTTTCCGATCCTTCTATAAGTAAATACGCCGTCCTTTTATAGTTTTCTTGTCTGCAGTAATACAGTTACCGATAAACCAACTACTATTGAGGGCGAATCGTTATTTTTGTGGTGTATATAACTCAGTATTATGACGTACGATATAGCCATCATTGGTGGAGGAATTGTTGGAGCGGCTACCTTTTATAAACTGCAAAAGAAAAATCCCGGTTTGCGGATGGTGCTTATCGAAAAGATGGACCAGCTAGCCGATCATCAGACCGGACATAACTCAGGGGTAATACATTCAGGGTTGTATTACAAGCCTGGATCCTTGAAGGCGAGGAATTGTATTCAAGGCCGACACGAATTAGTGGCCTTCGCCAAGCAATATGGGATCAAACACGATGTTTGTGGAAAAGTGGTAGTCGCCACGGATCCGGTGGAATTACCAAACCTGGAAAAGATATTTAAAACAGGTCTCGAGAATAAGATTGAAGGGATTGAAAAAATAACGGCCGATCAGGTACGCGAACACGAGCCGCACGTAAAAAGTATCGGCGGTATTTGGGTGCCATGTACTGGAATCATTGATTTTAGAGGCGCTACCGAAAAGATGGCGGAACTGGCACTGGCGATGCAGCCCGAAAGCAGAATGCAACTGGGGGAGGAAGTTCTTGGTATTGAGAAAGGAGAGGAAACGTCGACTGTCGTAACCACTAAAAATAAGTATACCGCCAGGTATCTCGTGTTCTGCGCGGGCTTACAAGCCGATCGTTTGGCAAAAAAGGACGGCGTGAAGCTGAAAGAAAAAGTGGTTGGATTCCGCGGTGATTACTATGAATTGACCGATGCTGCTAAACACAAAGTGAGAAATTTGATTTATCCGGTCCCTAATCCGGACTTCCCGTTTCTTGGTGTACATTTTACCCGAATGACCGATGGTGAGGTGGAATGCGGTCCTAATGCTGTATTCACGTTCAAGCGCGAAGGCTATGGAAAAACAGATTTTTCGCTAACAGACTCTTGGGATGCGTTGACATACGGTGGAACATGGAAGTTGTTCTTTAAGAACATGTCATTTGGCATCAACGAATACCGTCGCGCGTTTTCAAAAAAATTATTTTTAAAAACACTGCAACGAATGATTCCATCCTTAATGATGGAAGACATAAAGCCTGGCAGAGCAGGCGTGCGCGCGTTATTACTGTCTCAGGATGGAGATACGCGGGATGATTTCAGGATCGAATACCACGGCCGTTCGATTCACGTGTTGAATGCTCCTTCTCCCGCCGCTACTGCATCATTGGCTATCGGAGGGTTTATCGCCGAGGAGGCGGAAAAGCAGTTTAATTTGAAGTAAGGTTTTCTCGATTCGGCGGACTTTTTTGCGCCGTCACTTTCCCGGATCGGGAATCTGGCGCTTTTGTGAAGCCTTGTCAGCTCCCTTTTGTCACGTCCGTTATTATACTATATTTGTTCCGGTAATAGCTAGAAACAGCTGTTTTACAGCCACTTAAATATTTTTGACAACAATTACGCGTATGTTCAAATCCAACAAACAGTCCAATTCCGAAGCGCGAACCGGTGAGGTAAATGCTTCTTCTTCCATCAATCTTATTGGTGCAGGAACCGTTATTGACGGTGATGTACGTTCCGTTGGTGACATACGAATCGACGGTACGGTACACGGCAATGTGATTTCGAAAGCTAAGGTCGTTGTTGGTTCGACTGGTATCATTGAAGGGGATGTAAACAGTCAGCATGCCGATGTTTCCGGTATGATTAAAGGAAAGATCACGGTTTCCGAATTGACATTTCTTAAGTCCGCTGCCCGCATCGTAGGTGATATCGTAACCGGTAAACTTGTCGTTGAAGTCGGCGCTTCTTTCACGGGATCTTGCAACATGGGACCGGTTATCAAGGATATCAAGCACGCCGATAATGCCAATACCGCCCAAGAACGTTCGGCCATCTGATTCTTCCCTGCTGAAATACGCTTCCATGGGCACGCAAATGCTCGTGATCATGGCGGTTTGTACATTCGGTGGATATGAAATTGATAAATGGCTGGCGTGGAAGTTTCCGCTCTTCACATTATTACTCAGCTTGTTCGGTATTGCTGCGGCATTGTACCTTAGCATCAAAGATTTCCTTCGTATGAATACTAAAAAGAAGGAATAGCCCCGTTATGTCACGATACGTTGTTTCTCTCTTGCTGTTTGCAGGGTTGGTTTTCGGAATGTTGTACGGCGCAGCCGTATGGTTTCCTGCCGCGTTGACTGCCGGTTATGTGCTGCCTATTTCCAGCTATTTTTTTCTCGTCACGCTCGGCTTTCACGTCGGACTGGTGCGATCCGCCAAGGGAAATCCATCGATGTTCATTCGATACTATATGGCAGCGACTACACTGAAGCTCTTTCTTCATTTGGGCGTGCTGGTGTTTTTTGCCGTGCTGGCCACCACCGGTGTAATTCCGTTTGTTATAACATTCGTCGCCCACTACGCCGTATACACTGCGTTTGAGGTGGTCATTGCTTACCGATTTTCCCGCTCCGCAACGTGAAGTTTATTTTCATTTAAAACGCTGTTATTCAGTGTTTTAAATTGATATTAACCGATAACTGTCCGTCAACCGTACGGATGGTGTGTTTTTCACCTTGGTGCATTGCTTTTGAATGGCTATTTTTGCGCTCTCTTTTGAAAATCTGTATTCTCCAGCCATGTCGCAAGTAATTCAAAATAAGTCAATTAGAAAGATTTTCCGCCTACTTTTGGCTGGAATGCTGCTCCTTTCGTTCTCGACGGTGAAGGCCAATGAAGAGGGAGGCGAGAAATTTGACGCCGGAAAAATGATTGTGGAGCACATTTCCGATGCACATGACTGGCATTTGTGGGGCGAACACGATCATGCTGTTTCTGTGCCTTTACCGATTATTCTCAAGAGTGAAAAAGGGCTTCATTTTTTTATGTCATCCGCATTTCACCACGACATTGAAGGAAAGCATGTCGTTGAAAATAACGGTGAGCGTTTCGTGATGCTTCACAACCACATTTACTACGCAGCGGATTCTGCTACTGCGGAAGGCGGCTACGTGACAGTGAATGAAAAGGGCGAAGCGACGAATGCTGCACCACTCGACTTTTCCATCACCAAGAATGTATTTGCTATGCTGGTGAGCATCGCATTGCTGCTTTGGATTTTCCTTTCCGTTGCCAAAGCATACCGTCGTCGCGAAGGAATGCCGCCTGCCGGCATGCAATCGCTGGTTGAGCCGCTCATTATTTTCGTTCGCGATGAAATCGCGAAGCCAAGTATTGGACCGAAGTACAAGAAGTATATGCCGTATTTGTTGACGGTATTTTTCTTTATCTGGATCAATAACCTGCTCGGATTGGTTCCGATTATCCCGGGCGGAGCAAATGTCACCGGCAATATTGCTGTGACTATGACACTCGCCATTATCACCTTTGTCATCACCACGATCAGTGCCAACAAAAATTACTGGCAGCACGTGTTTGCCATGCCGGGAGTTCCGGTCGGTGTATTGGTGTTATTGACACCGATCGAATTACTCGGCGTATTCCTCCGTCCGTTCGTATTGATGATCCGATTGTTCGCCAACATCACGGCCGGACACATCATTGCGCTCTCCTTCTTTAGTCTCATCTTCATCTTCGGAGAAATGAGCACTGGTCTTGGACTTGGTGTTTCTGTTTTCTCTGTTGCCTTCGTGATATTCATGAGTTTGCTGGAATTGCTGGTAGCCTTCCTGCAGGCGTTTGTCTTCACGCTGCTCTCCGCCATTTATTTCGGCGCAGCAGTGGAAGAGCATCATCATGATCATCACGATGCACACGAAGGTGCACACAGTCATTAATCCGAATTTTTTATTAACCCTTAATACCTATCTCTATGTTATCTTCAATTCTCCTGGAAGCAGGCAACCTTGGTCTCGGCTATGGTGTTGCAGCTTTGGGTGCTGGCCTTGCTGCCCTCGGCGCAGGTGTTGGTATCGGTCGTATCGGTGGTTCTGCATTGGAATCTATCGCTCGCCAGCCAGAAGCATCCGGCGACATCCGCGCCAACATGATTCTGACCGCTGCTCTCGTGGAAGGCGCTGCCTTCTTCGCGATGGTAGTTGGTCTCTTGGTCGTGTTCAAGAGCTAATGCTACAAACGTTTCCGGCGCAACGGTTGGTTGTGCCGGAAACGTTTATTCCTGAATTGAATCATCACAAAAAAATTATTTCCCCATGGAATTGATAAAACCCTCAATCGGATTGATCTTCTGGATGTCAGTGTCGTTCTTCACACTGCTCTTCATCCTGCGGAAATTTGCCTGGAAGCCTATCCTAAACATGCTCGATGAGCGTGAACAGAATATCGCGGAGGCGTTGAATACCGCCAAGAAGGCGCGTGAAGAAATGGCTTCTCTGAAGGCGGACAATGAGCGCCTGCTGAACGAAGCTCGCCTGGAGCGCGATCGTATGCTGAAAGAAGCGCGTGATACACGCGATGCGATCATTGCCGAGTCAAAAGACAAAGCGCAGCAGGAAGCCAATAAAATCATGGCACAAACCCGCGAAACGATCCGCACCGAAAAGAATGCTGCTATCACTGAACTAAAAAATCAAGTGGCTTCTATGTCTATCGAAATCGCAGGTAAAATCCTCCGCACCGAACTCGGCAACGATGAGAAGCAGAAATCGCTCGTTCAGGATATGCTGAAAGACATTAAAATGAATTAATCCGGCTTTCGCCGAAGCAATATCTCCACCAAATGCTGGAAACAAAAGTCGCCAAACGTTACGCCAAGTCGATCCTCGACCTTTCGAAAGAACAGGGCGTACTGGACGCGGTGCACGCTGATATGAAGCTCCTGGCTTCTGTCTGTGATGCCAACCGTGATCTGACGTTGCTGCTAGGTAATCCGATCATCAACTCCGATAAGAAACTGAAAGTGCTTCAGACGGTTTTCGGCACGCACGTTTCAAAATTGTCCATGTCGTTCTTCGACATCCTCACGCGCAAAGGTCGTGAAGCAAATCTCGCAGCTATTGCCAAAGAGTTTGTTGCGATGTACAAGAAATTGAAAGGCGTGGAAACAGCAGTAATCACTTCAGCGGTTTCGTTGGACGATAATCTTCGAAAGCAGGTGCAGAAAGCCCTGGCAGAGAACGTCAAAGCTGAGGTGGAATTGGTAGAGAAAGTGGACAGCAAACTTATCGGTGGATTCATTCTGCGCATCGGTGACCGTCAGTTCGATTCCAGTGTCGCTTCCGAGTTGCGTAAACTGACGCGCGAATTCAGTGCCAATCCGTATATCCCGAAAATCTGATGTCGCCGCAACACGGCAACCGCTCATACATAGCTAAAATAACTACAAAAATAATCGCATCATGGCAGAAGTAAGACCCGACGAAGTATCCGCGATACTCCGTCAGCAACTGGCAGGTTTTAAAACCGAAAAGGAATTAGAAGAAGTAGGAACCGTTCTTCAGGTAGGTGACGGTATCGCACGTATCTACGGCTTGACTCGTGTACAGTCCGGCGAATTGATCGAATTCGAGAATGGACTTCGCGGTGTCGTATTGAACCTGGAAGAGGACAACGTTGGAGCCGTATTGCTCGGTAAATCTACCGAAATCAAGGAAGGCGACGTGGTGAAACGTACCGGCAAGATCGCTTCCCTGCGTGTAGGCGAAGGAATGCTCGGCCGTGTTGTTGACACCATGGGTAACCCGATCGACGGAAAAGGTCCGATTGAAGGAGAACTTTTCGAAATGCCGCTGGAGCGTAAAGCTCCGGGTGTAATTTTCCGTCAGCCGGTAAACGAGCCCCTGCAAACGGGTATCAAAGCGGTAGACGCGATGATTCCAATCGGTCGTGGTCAGCGTGAGTTGATCATCGGTGACCGTCAGACGGGTAAGACCGCTGTGGCCATTGACACGATCATCAACCAGAAAGAATTCTATGAGCGCGGCGAAACCGTATTCTGCATCTATGTGGCTGTCGGACAAAAAGGTTCTACGGTAGCACAGATTGTGAAGACGTTGACGGAAGCCGGCGCGATGCCATTCACCGTGGTAGTTTCTGCTACTGCTTCTGATCCTGCTCCGATGCAGTTCTTCGCGCCAATGGCGGGTGCTGCTATCGGTGAATTCTTCCGTGATACTGGTCGCCCTGCACTGATCGTTTATGATGATTTGTCAAAGCAGGCGGTTGCTTACCGTGAAGTATCGCTGTTGCTGCGTCGTCCTCCGGGTCGTGAGGCGTATCCGGGTGACGTATTCTATTTGCACTCCCGTTTGCTCGAGCGTGCAGCTAAAGTCATCAACTCCGATGCTATTGCTGCGCAGATGAATGATCTTCCGGAATCACTGAAGGGTAAAGTAAAAGGGGGTGGATCACTTACCGCTCTGCCCATCATCGAAACTCAGGCGGGTGACGTATCAGCGTACATTCCGACCAACGTGATTTCCATTACCGACGGACAGATCTTCTTGGAAGCGAATCTCTTCAATGCCGGTGTTCGCCCTGCTATCAACGTAGGTATTTCCGTATCACGTGTGGGAGGTAATGCACAGATTAAATCCATGAAGAAAGTAGCCGGTACGTTGAAACTCGACCAGGCCCAGTACCGCGAATTGGAAGCGTTCTCTAAATTCGGATCTGACCTGGATGCGGCTACCAAATCAACCTTGGATAAAGGATCACGCAACGTGGAAATCCTGAAGCAAGGTCAGTACTCGCCGCTTACAGTAGAAAAGCAGATCGCTATCATCTATCTCGGTACACGCAACTTGCTCCGCGAAGTACCGGTGAATCGCGTGAAGGAATTCGAAACCGAATATCTCGGTATGCTTGATGCTCAACACAAAGGAGTATTGGATACGTTGCGTAAAGGTGTAATCGATGACAGCGTTACTTCGGTACTTGAAAAAGTAGCGAAAGAGCTTACTCCGAAATACAAAGCGTAAGGTTTAGTCTTCAGTGCTGAATACCTAACTGATAATTCAATGCCAAACTTAAAAGAAGTACGTAACCGTATCACCTCGGTGATGTCGACGCAGCAGATCACGAAAGCGATGAAGATGGTCAGCGCTGCGAAGTTGCGCCGCGCACAGGATGCAATCCTAATGATGCGTCCGTACGCCGGAAAACTGCGCGACATTATGGAGAACATCTCTGGTACGCTCGACGGCAACACGGGCGGCGATTACGCTAAAGTACGTCCGGTGGAAAAAGTGTTGATCGTAGCGATCAACTCTAACCGTGGACTTTGCGGTGCATTCAATTCAAACGTTATTCGTACGGTTAACCGGTTGTTGCGCGAAGAATATGCAGCCCAAGCCAAGAACGGAAATGTAAGCGTATTGTGTATCGGTAAAAAAGCGTCGGATTTCTTTTCCAAATCGAAAGCGGCCGTTTTCGCCGGACAGCATAACGAAATTTATACTAACCTTTCTTTTGATAATGCCGCTGCGATCGCTGAAAAGATTATGGCCGATTTCAAAGTCGGAACATACGACAAAGTGGTGTTGGTTTACAACCAGTTCAAAAATGCAGCGGTTCAGTATGTGATGAACGAGCAGTTGTTACCGATCGTTCCGCCTTCAGCTAGTGCTTCTTCCAATAAAACGGTGAACGATTATATTTTCGAACCGGCTAAGGAAGAATTGGTATTGGCGCTTATTCCTAAAGCAATAAAAGTTCAGTTGTATAAAGCATTGCTCGACTCCAATGCGTCAGAACACGGAGCGCGGATGACGTCCATGAATAAAGCCACAGATAATGCCGGCGAATTGCTGCGCGATCTGCGTCTTTCTTACAACAAGGCGCGTCAGGCGGCCATCACCGGAGAGATTCTCGAAATCGTTGCCGGAGCAGAAGCCCTTAACGGCTAAACAAGCAATAAAATCTGATAAAATGAGGGAGCTTAACCAAAGCTCCCTTTTTTTGTTTAATCTTTTATCCACGAAGCGAAAGGAAGAAATAAACTTTCATTTGTCGCATTCTATTGTGATGTTCTATTTTAATCACGTTCTTTAATACAAGTAAATACTCTGTTAAGATCATCCATCAATGAAAAACATCCTCACAATTGCGCTCGTCGCATTGACTTTGTTCCGTTTGAATGCGCAACAAGCGGTCACGGCGAATTATCAAAAAACGTACGGAAGATTGACACCAGCTCAGTCGGCACTTGTTAACGACAACAAAGCCATCATTCAAAACTATCTCGATCTACAGCGAGAGACGCTGCGGCTGACGACGGCTGATGTAAACAACTGGTCGGTGAGTGATATTTATTCTGATAAAAAAACGGGAACGACGTATATCTATCTGCAGCAGCAGTCCAATGGTATACGCGTGTTCAACGCGGTCAGCTCGATGGCTGTTAAAAACGGACAAGTGGTTTCTTTTTTTAGTCGCTTCATTCCCGGGTTGGCCGGAAAGGTAAACTCCGCGGCGCCTGCGTATGGTGCAGACGAAGCGATTCGTAAAGCAGCCGCATTGCTGGATCTTCCGGTGAATAAATTCCCGGAGCTTCAACTGGAAGTGAAGGAGTTGAATAAATTTATTTATACCAGCGGTGACATTTCCACCGAACCGGTTCAGATTACCTTGTTGTATCAGCCGCTCAAACAGTCCGTACGCTTGGTGTGGAACGTCAACATTGCTCCTGTAAATTCAGATCATTGGTGGAACCTACGTCTCGATGCTGCCAACGGAACAATGATCGACAAGAATGACTGGACAGTACATTGTGACTTTGGGTCGGCACAGTCGAGTATGTCAATACCGTCTGCAGTTAACGTGCAGTCACCGGCTGCGGCAACATCTTCCTTGTTGCCAGTGTATAACGTATACGCATTACCAGTGGAAGCTCCCTCTTTCGGATTAAGAAGTCTAGTTGTCAATCCGGCAGATCCAACAGCATCGCCGTACGGATGGCACGATACTGATGGTCAAACGGGCGACGAGTATACCATTACGCGCGGTAACAATGTTCATGCTTATGACGATATTGCTGATACTGATGCGCCCGGAACTTCTGCAGATGGCGGCGCTACTTTGAATTTCGATTTCCCGGTAAGTTTCTCCCAAGCACCATCCACTTATCTGGATGCCTCCTTAACCAATTTGTTTTATGTCAACAATTGGATTCACGATGTATTATATCAGTATGGACTGGACGAAGCAGGCGGTAATTTTCAGGAGAACAATTATGGCAACGGCGGTGCAGGCAATGATTATGTGTTGGCGGAATGTCAGGACGGTGGCGGAACTAATAACGCGAACTTCGCAACACCCGATGATGGTTCCAACGGACGGATGCAAATGTACTTGTGGTCAGGCGCCAGTACATCAAGTTTACAGATTAATTCACCAGCTGGGATAGCCGGAAGTTATCTGGCAATTGAAGCAGGATTTGGGCCCGCAATCGCCACGCCGATTACAGCGGATCTGGTCCTCGTTGACGATGGTACTGCGCCAACTTCTGATGCTTGTGAGCCCATTCAGAATGGGGCATCACTAGCCGGAAAAATCGCCGTTATCGATCGCGGCACATGCACATTTATCAGTAAAGTAAACGCAGCAGAAGCGTTAGGTGCGATTGCTGTTATTGTTTGTAACAATCAGGCCGGTTCCCCGATCTCGATGGGAGGTACTGGAACTGCCAGTGTTCCGTCCGTAATGGTTTCACAAGCCGATGGTAATACAATTAAAGCGGCACTTACAGCCGGAGGAACTGTAAATGGCACCTTGAATCCGGCTTCAACCATTGTTCAGGATCTGGATGGCTCTTTTGACAATGGTATTGTAATTCATGAGTTCGGTCACGGTGTTTCCAATCGTCTTACCGGCGGCCCGAATAACTCCAATTGTTTATTTAACGGCGAACAGGCCGGAGAAGGTTGGAGTGATTACTTAGCCCTGTTATTTACCATTGAGAACGGCGATCAAGGAACTGATGGTCGTGGTATTGGAACCTATGCTATCAATGAATCTGTTAGTGGTGGCGGTATCCGTAGGTATCAATATTCTACCGATATGACCATTAATCCGCTCACTTACGCTGACCTTGCGCTGAGTGCACAAGTTCACGACGTAGGTGAGGTTTGGTGTGTAACGTTGTGGGATCTTACCTGGTCACTCATAGATCAGTTTGGCTATGATCCGAATTGGATTTCGGGAACGGGAGGTAATAACATCGCCTTGTCGCTGGTCATGGAAGGAATGAAACTGCAGCCTTGCGGACCCGGCTTTATTGATGGTCGTGATGCCATTTTATTGGCGGATGATAATCTTTTCGGCGGCGCACATCGATGTTTGATCTGGGAATCATTCGCACGTCGTGGCATGGGCGCTAATGCTCTGCAGGGTGACGCGAACACTGCCGGTGATGAAACGGCTGACTTCACGCTGCCTAGTTTCTGCCTGAATCCAACGGTTGCACCAACTGCAAACTTTACGTCGGATGTGACCACTACTTGTTTCGGTACGGTTCAATTCGAAGATCTCTCTACCGGAATCGCACAAGCCTGGAATTGGAATTTTGGTGATGGTGTAACCTCCGCATTGCCTAATCCTTCGCACACCTATTCGGCACCTGGCACCTACACGGTAACATTGATCGCGTCAAACTCATTAGGCGCTGATACGCTGGTGCAAAATGCATACATCACCGTTACAACACCTGCTGCACCGCAAGTCAACGGTGTCTTGACGGTTTGTAATGGCCAGACAACCACACTTACAGCACAACTTACTCCGGGCGATAATGCGGAATGGCGCGATGCGTCAGGAACCGTTGTTGGCGGAACAAGTGCAACCTTCACCACTCCAGCATTGACCAACACCACTACGTTCACCGTGCGTCAATACACTCCGACTCCGCTTCAAAATGTAGGTCCGGTAAATGGATCTTTCGGAGGAGGCGGTTATCACAATACAACCTTTGAAGGAAAAGAACTCTTCACCACTTTCACTCCGCTACGATTGGTTTCAGTTTGGGTGGATGCATCCGGTACGGCCGATCGCACCTTCAATCTATATTCCTCCAACGGAACTTTATTAGAGGCTCAAACAATTACGGTGCCAGACGGCCAAAGTCGTGTGACGCTCAACTTTGATATTCCTGTCGCAGGCGATTACCAGATTGGCGTAACAGCCGGATCTAATTTGTACCGAAATAACAGTGGTGCCAGCTATCCGTATTCTGTTAATGGATTGGTGACCATCACGGCGTCTAATTCGACGTCCAATCCCGCCACCTTCTATTATTATGTATATGATTGGCAAGTTCAGGAACTGCCTTGCTTAAGTCAACCCGCCAATGTTGTGGTAGAAGTGATTCCCAATCCTACGGCAGCTTACACGTATTCAGCTACCGGATTGACAACACAATTCACCAATACATCTTCCGGAAATGTGGTGTCCTATGTTTGGGATTTTGGTGATGGAAATACATCCACGCAAGCCAACCCTCAGCATACTTATGCTCAATCCGGAACCTACGTTGTTACACTAACGGTAACAACAAGCGATGGCTGTACAGCCGTGAGCACGCAGTCGCTTTCTATTACCGTAAGCGGAATCGTTTCGCCGAGTCGTAATGAACTGGTAGTATTCGGTACCCGAAACAACATTAGCATCACCCGTGGCGCTGATAATACAGCAGAACTGGCAGTAACCGTTTACGATGTAATAGGGCAAGAGCTAGTTGCTCGCGCGGTTTATCGCACCGAAGAAATTTCAATTTCATTACCGACAGTAGTTGCCGGAACCGTTATTGTACGAATGGAACAAGGCGGACAGGTGCAGCACAAGCAAGTTTTCCTGTACGAGTAATTTCAATTTTCAGTGAACACGAAGGCGGGCTGTACTCTTAGGAGCACAGTCCGCCGTTTTGTTGATAGTCATTTTGAAAAAAAACAAGCACCTTAATCGTTGATAGAATTTCTCTTGCCATTTTGCAGTATGGATCAACTCAACATCAGGGACATTCTAACTGTGTCCACCATTTTGTTTGCGGTTATTGATATCGTCGGTTCCATTCCGGTGTTATTACAGGTCAAGCAGCGTGTAGGTCATATAAAAACCGGACAGGCTACAGTGGTCTCCCTGTTAATCATGATTGGTTTTCTCTTTTTGGGAGAATCCATCCTTAAATTTCTAGGGGTCGATGTCGGATCGTTTGCCATCGCAGGTTCTCTTGTCATTTTCTTTTTGGCGTTGGAAATGATCTTAGGCATTCGATTATATCGAGATGAAATACCGGAAACAGCATCTATCATTCCGGTTGCATTTCCGTTGATCGCAGGTACCGGGACAATGACCACCTTGTTGTCGTTGCGGGCGGCTTACGATGCTCCAACTATAATTATTGGGATTACCTTGAATCTTTTAGTCGTTTATGTCGTGCTTCGGAATTTACACCGCTTGGAAAAATGGCTCGGACCTGCAGGAATCAGTGTATTGAGAAAAGTATTTGGGATAATTCTGCTTGCCATCGCTGTTAAATTGTTCCGTACAAACCTAGGGGTGTAACCCTAATAAATGTCAGGTAATTTATTGTTAATCAATCAAATAGATCTGCTTTATAATCAAGACAGTATACATTGATTATTAACAATTATTGTCCTAATTTTGAAACATCACAATTCTTAGCAATTACACACAGTTATGAAAAGACTATTACTCAACGTGTTGGTTTTATTTTCGTTGATGCTGTTCGGGGTTACTTCGGCGCAGGCACAAGGAACGTATACAATTTGTTCTATTCCCGGCGAATTTACTTCGGATTCAACAGGAACTTTGTACGATACCGGTGGTCCGAACGGACAATACCAGGTGAATGAAAACTGTACACTTCTTATCCAGCCTTCCTGCGCAGTATCCATTACGTTGTCGTTTTCTCTTTTCGATACGGAAGCCAACTTCGATTTTTTCCGTGTCTATGATGGAGCAACTGTAGCTGCTCCGCAATTGCTGAATGCAAATGGTACAACACTTCCCGGTCCGGTAACCTGTACCTCCGGTTCTATGTTGATTGTTTGGCGTTCGGACGTTTCCATCGTAGGTGATGGATTCGCTTGTTCTTGGACCTCTGTTATTGCATCAGCCGTTGCTCCGAATGCAGCTTGCATCGTCAACGATTTCACGCCTCCACTGAATACCAACGTTCAATTTACCGATCAGAGTGTAGGTAATCCTACCGGTTGGTTGTGGGATTTCGGTGATGGCGATACCTCTCGCCGTCAAAATCCGCTACACGCGTATTCTGCGCCGGGAACCTACAATGTCATGTTCGTTGCGTTTTCTTGTACCGAGTCTGATACTGCTTATCTCACGGTTAACGTTCAGCAGGCGCCGCAAATTGATGTGCAACCTGTAGGTTTCAATGTCATTGCGCAGTGCGGCGACTCTGTATCTTATTACATGGATGTCACCAATATCGCCGGTGGAGAACTTTTCTGGACCAGCGACGTGGATGTGAATACCGGCCTTCCTGTACGCATCCTCTCGTTGAAAAACAGTGGTTGTGACCAGTTCAGCGAGTACCCGAATACGATTCAAGCAATTGATACCTTCTTCACGAACTATACGCTGACGGAAACCAATAGCCTCAATCCTAACCTGATTGCTTCCTTGCTCTTTGGTATCAACGTTCTATTGGTCCCTGAACAGGAAAATACGAACAACCTTTTGGATACATTCTGGGTGCAAATGGCTCCAATCATTCAGAACTTCCTTAATAACGGTGGTTCGGTAATTTGGATTGGTTCACAGAGCTCCAACTCCGATGCAATGTTTAACGCCGGTGTATTTACCGGTACGTATAACAGTGATGCAGTCTTCAACAACCTTACTGTTGTAGATGCTTCCCATCCGTTGGCAGCTGGTTTGCCTGGAAATTTCGATGCTCCTGCAGCTACCTACACCATGAGTTTGACCAACGTAGACAAAAACGTAATCATTGAAGATCAAGGTGCAGATGTAGTCACCTGGTTGCCGTACGGTTCCGGTAAGGCCATCTTTATTGCCTTCGACTACTACAATGCTAATCTTGAAGCGCAGCGCGTGATTGCCAACGCGGTACAGTGGGGTGGCCTGAATGGTTTACCAACCTGGATTGCCCTAGATCAAACATACGATACGCTTACCGCCGGTAATTCTACCAATGTTCTGGTTACTTTCCAGACTACCGGTCTCCCAGCAGGAACTTATATTGCTTCCATTCCGGTAGCGAATAACGATCCTACTAATCCTGTGGTGCTTGTTCCATGTACGCTTACGATTGCCGGTGATCCTATTGTCGGATTGTCTGACAGCTGTGTTGATTTTGGAAGTGCTATGCAGTATCGCCCTGAAACAAGAAATTTTGATGTCATCAACAATGGTTGCGATACGCTCTTCGTTACCTCAATAACATCCAACGCTCCTGAATTCACGGTGAGTGCACCATTCTCTTATTTGATTCCGGGTGCAAGCGGCATTGTTACGGTTAATTTCGTTAGCAATACCGTCGGAACTTTCACCGGAACGATTTCCGTTGACAATAACGACGTGGATACTTCCGTATGTCTGAGTGCAGAAACCTATCCAGCTCCAGATGTTAATCCTTCTACTGCAGGAGTTTCTGCAACGGCAGCTGCCTGCGGTACTACTGCAACACAGACTTTTGATGTTGAGAACCTCGGTGGAAGTGATCTTTACTATTCTTTATCTGGTCTTCCTGCCTGGTTGACCTACACCACCACCGGAGATACGGTTACTGCAGGTGCTACACAGACTGTTACCCTGAACTTTAGCAGCGGTACATTACCGGGCGGTACCTATACAGCTACCATCAACGTCGTCTCAAACGATCCGCGTACTCCTTCTGTAGCTGTGACGGTTTCATTTGTGGTCGGACAAAATCCTTGTATGGATTTCACTTATACCACCAACACGTGTACGGGGCAGGCTAACTTCACATCGATAGCGATTAATACGCCGACCAGCTACTCGTGGGATTTCGGTGATGGAAGCACCCCTGCAACTACTGCTAACCCGGTACACTACTACAGTGCTAACGGAACGTATACCGTTGAATTGATTGCCTGCAATGCCGCAGGTTGTGACACCGTAACGCAATCATTGAATGCCATCATCACGGGTCCTCAGCCAACCAATTGCTACCCGGTAACAGCTGCTTATTGTTGCGGTATTGGTTTGACCAACGTGACGATGGGTAACATCAACAATAACTCGAATGATGCTATCGACGGCTATCAGGATTACACCTGTACGGATACCACTACTCTTGAAATTGGTCAAACATACCAGTTGTCTGCACAAACCGGTTTCACCTATCCGGAGAGCGTACTTGCGTGGATCGACTGGAACGGTGATAATACATTGAATACTTCTACGGAGCAGATTTTTTCGGATAACGGTCAGTTGACGTTCCACCTTGGAAGCTTCTCTGTTCCTGCCACTGCGGTAGTTGGTCAGCCTCTCCGCTTCCGCATCGCATCCGACTATTCAGCGAATCCAACACCTGCACCATGTCTGGATCTTCAGTTTGGTCAGGTGGAAGACTACTCCGTATTGGTTCGTCTCCCGGTCGGTTTGAACGAAGTAGCCTTGAATATTCCATTTGCTGTATTCCCGAATCCATTCGAAGGAACTGCGCGCATCGAGTATCAACTGAATGCCAACTCCAATGTTACGCTCGAAGTTTACAATGTCGTAGGCGAAAAAGTACAGTCGTTTGTAACGGGAGAGCAACAGTCTGCCGGTAAGCATTCCTTCAACTTCGAAGGAGCGGTATCGGGAATTTATACCGTTCGCCTCACCGTGGATGGTCAGTCTATCGTTCAGAAGATTGTAAAATTCTAAGTAATAAACTTCTAATAAACGAGGGAGCTTCGGAAACGTTGCTCCCTCGTTTATTTTAACCACTTTTGTATGGAAGTTGCTACCGAAAGCCTGAAACGATCATGAGATTTGAAAAACACATATTCATTTGTACGAATCAACGTGCCGCAGATGCGCGCCCGTGCTGTGGCGAAACTTGTGGCCTTGAGCTCGTGAAGGAGTTCAAGAAAGAAATTAAAGAGGCCGGTTTGGCCGCTAAAATTAGAGCGCAGCGTTCCGGTTGTCTGGATGCCTGTGAATACGGCCCATCTTTGGTGGTATATCCAGAAGGTGTTTTTTACGGTGGAGTAAAACAGGAAGATGTATCCGAAATCGTAAAGGAACATCTTATTAATGGACGCGTGGTCGACCGCCTTGTCATCGACTTTTCGAAAAAATAACAAATGGATCTTTCGGTAGAAAAATACCGCGATGATTTTGAAATCGTTCGCCTCACGGCAGAACAGCTAATAAAAGATTTTCAGATTTTCGGAATCACCATTCATTTTTCCGGCGACCCGCTTCGCGCTTACCAGGAATTACTGGAGCAGATTACTCCGGTATTCAGAGAATTGTATAAAAACCAGCCAGCTACTTTTCAGGGATTGCTGTATCGCATTGATATCAATGAAAAGAGATACCGGCAACTTTCAACGGAAGATAACTTCATAAGCCGCTTGGCGGAAGAGGTCATTCAACGTGAATTTCAAAAAGTTCTGTTACGAAAATATTTCAGCAAAGGCGATAAAAACGGTTAAAAGTAGCTTTTTTCTAGGGTGGAAATATTTTTAGTAAAAGTTAAACAAAAGTATTTTGCTGTTGTTTATGAGGGGTATAACTAATAAAGCCCATTTTAAACAAAACTCCCATGAAAAAAAATTTACTTCGCCTGGCAGCGGCCACCCTTTTGGGGGTTGTCGCCAATGCATCGACGAGTAATGCACAGAATGCAGAACTGCAGATCATTCACAATTGTGCTGACCCTGCTGCTGAATTCGTTGACGTTTATCTGGACACTGTGCGTGTTCTTGACGATTTTATGTTCCGCGAAGCAACTCCTTATCTGCCGATCCCTCCGGGAACTTACACGGTAGGCGTTGCTCCATCCACCAGTACGTCTGTAGCTGATACGCTTAAATCTTTTACCGTGGTATTGGATTCCAATGAGCGTTACGTTGCTGTAGCAAGCGGTGTAGTAAACCCTGCCTCTTTTTCGGTAAATCCGGATGGTGAAGACATCAACTTTACCTTAAATCTGCGTAGCGGTATGCGTAATGCATCCGTCAATGGTACAGATGTTGATTTCATTGTGCTTCACGGTTCTACGGATGCTCCGGCAGTTGATGTAGTTCCTATGGGATCTCCTAATGTGCTTGTTGACAACGCAGCGTATTTCGATTTCTCCAACTACATTACAGTAGCTCCTACCGGTTATAAACTTAACATCACGCCTGCCAATGATAACTCCGTTATAGTTGCTTCATACGATGTAGATCTTACCGGTTTGAGTGGCGGCGCCGCAACCGTATTCGCTAGTGGCTTCCTTGATCCTACGGCTAATCAAAACGGTCCTGCTTTCGGACTTTTTGCTGCATTGCCAAATGGTACCGTGGTGCAGTTTGCTGAAAACAGTACCTCTCGTCTGCAGGTTATCCACAACTCCGCAGATCCTGCAGCAGCTGTTGTTGACATCTACGTCGACACTACACTTTTCTTGAATGATTTTGCGTTCCGCACCGCATCTCCTTTTGTAGATGTTCCATCTGGTGTTACCCTTAACATTGGCATCGCTCCTGCTTCAAGCACCTCTTCGGCACAGGCAATCGCTACGATTCCTGTTACCCTAGCTAGCGGTCAAACTTATGTGGCAATTGCTAACGGTGTTTTGGATGCGACGCAATTCGCAGCCAACCCTAGCGGTTTAATAACTGACTTCTCCCTGTTCATTCAGTCGGGCATTACAGAGTCAAGCTCTAATTCCGGCGATGTTCGATTCCTTGCTTTCCATGGTGCAACAGATGCTCCTGAAGTAGATGTGGTAACCGGCGGATCGCCAGTCGTAGATAATCTACTGTATGGAAATTACAGTGGTGCCTTAGAAGTTCCTGCCGCTTCTTATGTGCTGAATGTTACTCCTTCCAACGACAACTCAACGATCGTTGCTTCTTACCTTGCTGATCTTTCTTCACTCGGTGGTGGCGCTGCTGTGGTCTTCGCTTCCGGATTCCTCGATCCAACGAGTAACCAGAACGGCGAAGCCTTCGGATTGTTTGCTGCATTGACCAACGGAACTGTTGTTGCTTTCCCGGCTAATAATACGGCTCGCCTCCAGGTTATTCACAATGCTGCCGACCCAGGAGCTACAACCGTCGACATCTACGCAGATACCACGCTTTTGTTGGATGATTTTTCATTCCGTACCGCAACACCGTTCATCAATGTTCCTGCTGGCGTGTCTATCAACCTCGGTATTGCTCCTCCGAACAGCACATCTTCGTCACAAGCTCTTGCAACGATTCCGGTATCATTCACCGCCGGACAAACCTATGTAGCAGTAGCAAACGGGGTGTTAAATCCGGCTGGTTTTGCTGCCAACCCTGATGCAGTTTCTACGGCGTTCCAATTGCTGATACAAAGTGGGGTGAGCGAATCCAGCGGAAATGCTGGTGCAGTTCGTTTCTTCGCGTTGCACGGTGCTACCGATGCTCCAACGGTCGATGTGATACCAATGAGTTCTGCAACTCCATTGATTGATGATTTAACCTATGCCCAATTCAGTGCAACATTGGACGTACCTCCAGCATCGTATATCCTGAATGTTACTCCCGGCGCTAATAACACAGCGGTGGTAGCTTCCTATGTGGCTGATTTATCATCACTCGGCGGCGGTTCAGCAGTAGTGTTTGCTTCCGGTTTCCTTGATCCGTCCACGAATCAGAATGGACAAGCATTTGGATTGTTTGCAGCACTTGCCGATGGTTCTGTGTTGCAACTTCCGCTAAATACTTCAGCCCGTATTCAGGTTATTCACAATGCTGCCGATCCTGCTGCTTCTTCAGTAGATGTTTATGCAGGAAGCACACAACTTATCGATGATTTCGATTTCCGTGAGGCAACTGCCTTTATCGATGTGCCTGCCGGTGTAGCTATTCCAATCGGAATTGCTCCTGCTTCTTCAGCTTCTGCCGCGGATACGATTCCTGGTATCGGAACTACGTTCACCCTCACTGCCGGTCAAACGTATGCGGTGATTGCAAACGGTGTAACAGCTCCTGGTTCCTTTGCTGTTAATCCTGATGGCCGATCGACCGCCTTTACCTTCTTTGTAAAAGAAGGCGTTCGCACCTCCGCAGCAGTTTCTTCTGAGGTAGACTTTGTAGTGCTGCACGGGGCTACCGATGCTCCTACTGTTGATGTCATTGCCAACGGTGCACTTACTATCGTAAATGATGCTGCTTACGGTGATATCACAAACTATATCAATGTACCGGCAGCTTCATACGCACTGGGCATTACGCCTGCTGCAGGTGCTCCGGTATTGTTGACTTATACCGCCGATCTGACCACCTTAGCCGGTGGCGCTGCTGTAGTATTTGCTTCCGGCTTCCTGGATCCTGCTACCAACCAAAACGGTCCGGGCTTTGGACTTTATGCAGCGTTACCAAATGGAACAGTAATTCCGTTTACTAACACTACTTCTGTATCGGAGTCTATCGAGATTGTTTCCGGACTTTATCCTAATCCTTCCAGCCAGTTTGTTAACATCGCTTTCACAAAGCGTGAAGCTTCAACAGCCCTGGTTGTAGTAACGGATGTAACCGGTCGTGTTGTTCTTAGCACTACCCAGGAATTAGGTGCAGCAAGTACCGCTCGCCTGGACGTAAGCTCCTTGTCAAATGGTCTCTATCAGTTGTCTGTGGTTACTGCGGCAGGTTACGATTCACGTTCCTTCCTAGTTTCCCGGTAATAGATTCCCTCGTAAAGCCACTGAAAAACCCCGTGATTTCACGGGGTTTTTCATTTAAAATCGCGCTAAAAACATTGATTTTCTACGTTTTATATCATTTTGAACAAAATCAAAGAAGTGTTGTTCTTACAATACCATGAGTCAGTTTTCCATCAAGGATATTGAGCAGCTTACCGGCATTAAGGCGCACACCCTTAGAATTTGGGAGCAACGCTACAGCCTGCCGCTCCCGAAGCGTACTCCGACCAATATCCGGTATTACGATGATGATGATCTGCGTTTGTTGTTGAATATCGCCATGCTGAATCAGCACGGTCACAAGATCTCGCGGATCAGCAAGTTGTCGCAGGAAGAAATTGGTAGGCTTGCTATAGATCTTTCCTTACAAACCCAAAATCAATCGGTTCATATACAGTCGTTGGTTTCCTGTATGCTTGATCTGGATGAAGCCTCTTTCGATAAGGTACTATCATCTTGTTTATTGCAGCAAGGATTAGAGCGCACGATGATGGAAGTGGTATTTCCGTTTATGTCGATGGTGGGAGTACTTTGGCAGTCCGGAACATTGGACCTTGCCTATGAGCATTTCATGTCAAGCATGCTGCGTCAGAAATTGATTGTCGCTATTGACGGTCAAACTGTTCGTCTTCGTGAAGATGCACGTAACTTTCTTTTATTTCTTCCAGAAGGGGAGAATCACGAGCTCGGATTATTGTTTGCCAATTATCTGGTTCGTGCTGCAGGCCACCGCGCCCTTTATCTCGGTCAAAATCTGCCACTGGTCAACCTGGAACAAATCGATTCTAGATTCTCGCCGGATTTTATTTTCACGTCAATGACTACAGGTTATTCCCGTGCAGTCGCCGAAGGAATCATACAAGAGCTCTCGGTAAAATTCCCTACTGCACAAATCCTTTTGACGGGAAAGTATTTTCTTGAATCCGAAAAGCCGTATCCGTCCAATGTTCAATTGGTGCGCACACCGGACGATCTCAAACGTTGTTTCTAAAGGTAAAAGCAAAAGGCGCCCCTTTTCAGGTAGCGCCCGTTGCCATTAACCACACCACTAGGGTTACTTCATCTCAATGTAACGCATCAGTTCGTGACGCGTAGATTCATTGAGAAATTTTCCATGATAAGAAGCCGTCACCGTGCTACTGTGCTGATCTTTCACGCCTCGTGATTGCACACACAAGTGTTCCGCATCAATAATGACAGCCACATCACGTGTTTGAAGAACGTTCTTCAGCTCTTCCGCAATTTGGTTACTGAGTCGCTCTTGTACTTGAGGTCTGCGTGAATAATAGTCCACTATACGATTCAATTTGGAAAGTCCGATGACTTTTCCGGAGGAGATATAGGCGACATGCGCTTTGCCAATAATAGGTACAAAGTGATGCTCGCAAGTAGAGTGAACGGTGATGTTTTTTTCCACCAGCATCTGACTGTACTTATAACTGTTGTCAAACAACGTCGCTTCCGGTTTCAACGCCGGATTTAGTCCGCCGAAAATTTCTTTGACATACATCTTAGCCACCCGCTTTGGCGTTCCTTTGATACTGTCGTCGTTTAGGTCCATTCCCAGGATATCCAGGATTTCACGGAACTTACCGGTGATCAAGGCTATTTTCTCGTCATCCGTTAAACGAAATGCATCTTTTCGTACCGGAGTATCGAGTCCAGATCCGGTATGGTCATCACCCAAAAGGTCTTCCAAAGACACAAGTTGTTGATTTTCAGTAAAAAGGGGTTTTTCTAACATGGGATAAGGATTTACCTTTTGTTTAACTCTATAAACACAATTCTTCCACTTTTGTTCGGAATACCGCCCTTTTTACCCCAAACTAGATAAATTGTTTAAAAAAGTGTTAAATAAACCTCCACAAAGTTGCTAATTAAGTAATCAGCGGCTATATTTGTTTAATAGTTACTATAAAAAACTAAACAAAATGGCTGCTCCTAAAAAGAAATTTGATTTCCGTACGCTGGTAACGATTGAGTCAAAGCCTTTACGCAACTATGCCTTGAAGCTAACACAAGACATGGAAGATGCTGATGATTTGGTGCAGGACACCATGCTCAAGGCGTTCACCAACGAAGAGAAATTCGCAGAGGGAACAAACCTGAAAGGTTGGTTATATACGATCATGAAGAACATCTTCATCAATAAATATCGTCGTGCCATGAAGTCCAACATATTTCACGACGATACCGAAAACCAATATTATATAAACAATATGGCTACGGCGCAGCGTAATGATGGCGATGGCAATTTGATCATGAAAGACATCGACAATGCACTGGCGCAGCTCAACGATAATCTTCGTACGCCGTTTATGATGAGCTATACCGGCTATAAATACGAGGAAATTGCCACTAAATTAAAGCTGCCGCTTGGTACGGTGAAAGTCCGAATTCACAATGCCCGTAAAGAATTATCCCAGAAACTATCTGTTTACCGCGAATATTCAGAGAATTGATAGCGGACGTTTGGAGCACTTATAAAGGCCGGTTTTTTAACCGGCCTTTTTTATTGAAATGTGTACCTTTGTCGTATGAAATTCGGTGTTGTTGTTTTTCCCGGTTCTAATTGTGATGAGGACATGGTTTATGTCCTTCGCGATGTTATGCGTCAAAAGGTGGTCAAGTTATGGCACAAAGATCACGATCTTCAACGCTGTGATTTTATCGTGCTCCCGGGCGGCTTTTCCTATGGCGACTATCTCCGCTCCGGTGCTATCGCCCGTTTTTCGCCCATCATGAAAGAGGTGTCCGAATTCGCTGACAAAGGTGGTTATGTGTTCGGTGTTTGTAATGGGTTCCAGATTTTATGTGAGGCAGGATTAGTTCCCGGAGCTTTGCTGCGTAATACAGATTCCCGTTTTATCTGCAAGAACGTTCAACTTCGTGCGCAGCACAATGAGGTCTTGCTTACTTCCAGAATTGATACCTCCCGTCCGTTAACTATTCCGATTGCACATGGTGAGGGCCGCTATTATGCCGATGCTGATACGCTATCACAAATGAATGCCAACGGACAAGTTATTTTCCGCTATTGCGATGCTGACGGAAAAGAAACAGCAGCAGCCAATCCAAACGGGTCGCTCGAGAATATTGCCGGGGTATGTAATGCTACCAAAAACGTATTTGGTATGATGCCGCATCCTGAGCGCGCTGCCGATGCGATTCTTGGGAATACAGACGGTATTTCACTCTTTGAATCGATACTTCATACGATTACCGCTTGATCGGTGATCAATAAAAAAGACCGGCTAACTGCCGGTCTTTTTTCATTCTTAAAATAATCTTCTTTAGTCTTTGATAAATCTTGCCGTTAATTGACGATCATCACTGGAGATTCTTGCGAAGTAGAGTCCTTTAGATAAATGGCTCAGGTCAATTTGGTAAAGCCGTGTAGCAGAAATAGTAATTCCGCTTTCCCGGAGCACAAGCTCTCCGGTGGCGTTGTAAAGCTCAAGTGTTGCGTTCTCCACTGGATTTTTTCCGGATAACGTCAGCCATTGATTGACCGGATTCGGATAAGCAAACAATTCGCTGACAGCATCCAGTTCATCGATCGAGTTGCCTACTTCCACATAAATGCAATCATTGCCGAAACATCCTGATGCATCGATAACCGTCACGCAATAGATCCCTGAAGTGTTTATGGTGATAGACGAAGTATTATTCCCGTTGCTCCAGATGTAGGCATTGAATCCTGCATTGGCAGAGAGCGTATAGGGCGCAACCACATAAATGGTATCCGCTCCCTGACCAAGTCCAGCATTCGGTACCGGAAGAATGGTGGCTGATACAGGCACACGGTTGTCCGTACAGGTTAATCCGGCCTGTGCATAAAACGTTGTAGTCGTACTTATCGTCGGCGTATTGAAACTATTTCCACCTCCGATTATATTCAGTCCGTTAGGAGTAGTATACCAATAAATATCATCACACCCGGATGCGGTCAATGTTACCGATCCAGGGTCGCAGCGAGCACCACTGTTTACGTTAGGTGCCTGAACGATAGTCGCGTCTTTTGTGATAGAATTTAATGCCGGAAATACATCGTTGGGCTCATCGAAGAATCCGCTTATGTTTAGTGCACAACTACCTCCACGCAAGTCAACCAGCGTCGGCAGCGTATCACGCAGTACGTCTTGCGGATAAAGTGGCCCTGGAAAAACATCGGAAATAGTTTGGTTGACCGTTCCGGAAAGCGTGACATGCACGGGCACATTCGTTAATGTATCCCGGCCGTAATTTCTAATCGTCACAATTATCTGTACGCTATCAGCTGCACACGATCCGGAAATCGGTGAAACGATCGTATCGATGGTGCCGTAGGTAAGATAATCTTCCAGATTCCCCTGCGCATCCGTTCGGATGACGTAGGCGTTTTCAAAGGCAAAGCCAAAGCTGCTGGTGTACCCGGATACGATGAATCCACTGTCAGCCGATTGAACCGCGCTGTATCCATGGTCGTGATTATCGCCACCGAATGTTCGCGCCCACAGCGAATCGCCGTTGCCATCTGTTTTAAGAATCCAAATGTTCGGATCAAACGGACCGTAAGAGCTTGTGGTACCGGCCAGAATAAATCCACCATCAAACGTGGTGTTCACCTGGTGAAAATCGTCATTCAGCGTGCCGCCGCCGAATACCTTTTCCCACGTTTTATTACCGGAAGTGTCTATTTTGACAAAGTAACCATCGAATCCTTTTCCGCCAGCAATTACATACCCACTGTCGACAGGTAGTATATAATCTCCGTTATCGTTTTCTACGGTACCAATCAGATTACTCCACATCAGGTTACCCAGTGCATCGGTACGAATAATAAAAATGTCGTTGCCATTGACGCCATTGGGAGCTTGTCCGCAGGCAATGAAGCCGCCATCGGATAATTCCTTCACGCTGTTCAAGTCACTATAGCTTGCTCCGGTTGCCCTGTACCGATTTGACCATAAGGTATCTCCATTGGTATTCAAACGTAATAGGAATCCCGAGTAATTGCCGAAGGGCGCAACATAGCCGCACACGATATAACCTCCATCAGCCGTCTGAACGATTTCCTGTGCACGATCCCGTCCGGGACCACCATAGGTTTTTTCCCAAATTACAGTTCCGTTGTTGTCCATGCTTACCATGTAGGCTTCATCGCCGTTAGCATTAAAGCTGGAAGAATACCCGCAAAATGCAAAACCGTTCGTCGTATTGATGACTTTGTAAAAAAGGTCTTTACGACTTTGTGGTCCGTTCAAAGCTTTTGTCCAAAGCGTATCGCCTTGTGCAGAAAGACGAACAACATAGGCATCCGTATCGTTTGGTGTGAAATCGGCAGTATATCCTGCGGCGATGAAACCACCGGAAGGTACTTCTACCGCCGATCGGAAAGCATCCGTGCTTTTTTTAACAAATAGTTTCTCCCAACTCGATGCAAAAGAATCAGTAATCGAACCTAAGAACAGGAGAAGAAAAAAGGCAATAAAATTTCTACTTGTCATGGCAAGGCTTGGTTTGGTATATGACATCCTGCGGGGGTTAGCGGCCCGTAGGATGTGTACTGAACATACTGCAACTAAGAGTTACAGGTTTATGAAGTGTATTACTGGCGAATAATTGTCTTTACGAAGATACCATCCAAGTCAATCAGTTGAATCTGATAGAGGCCGTTAGCATAACCACTCAGATCGATGATCTGATTAAATCCACCAGTTGATGTGATGGAACTTTGGTAAACCTGCTGTCCGGTCATACTAATGATTCGGATAGTTAACGGATCTTTGGTATGCCCTGTCACATGCAGCAAACCTTCCGTAGGATTAGGATAAACCAGAAGTTCATGCTGCGCATCAGGGTTATTGATGCCGGTGATAACGTTTATTACGGTTTGATCGGAACCGGTACATCCGTTCGCATCGGTTACCGTTACGCTGTAGCTGCCGGCTGCACTCACGTTGATAGAGGACGTGGTGGCGTTATTGCTCCATAAATAAGCTGAATAACCCGCACCTGCATTGAGGTTCACCAACTGGCCGGGCGCAATACTGATTGTATCTGGTCCGATATTTACCGCAGGAGGTACAAGAATAGTTGCCGTCGCGGGAACTTGTGCACTTGGACAATTTCCGTTGTTGGTTACCGCATAGAACGTTGCAGAAGAGGAAAGTGTTGTGGTGTATTGCGAACCCGTACCTACGATAGCACCGCTGTTATCGTACCAGGTGATCGGTAAGGTGGAAGTTGCCTGCAAAGTGATGGTTCCAGTGCCGCAACTCTGCGCACCTGTCGTTGTTGGTGCTGTTGCCAATGGATTAACGTTTACAGTTAACGGAACAGGATTGCTTTCGCAACCAGCGACTCCTGCAACAGCATAGAAAGTAGTGGTGCTGCTTACGCTGGTCACAAACGAAGTTCCTGTACCTAACAAAGTGCCACCGCTAGCTGCCGTATACCACGAGATAGGATCTTGTGCATTGACAGGGGTTGCCGTCAATGTTGCGTTTCCACTGCCACAGATGCTGGTATTGGTAACGGATGGATTAGCTGCCGGCGAGCCGATAATTGCCTGAACGGCTGCACGATTACTTGGACAAGCAGCAGCAGCCTCAGCCCAATAAGTTGTAGATGAAGTAAGCGAAGGAGTGGTGAATGTACTGCCGGCTCCGACGTTTATTCCACCTGCAGCGGCATCGTACCAGTAGATAGGATCGCTGCTGCTGGCCGACAAGGTCACAGTGCCAGCTCCGCAGCGAGATCCGTTAGTGACAACAGGCGGAGCAGTGATCGTCACCGAGGCGGTCACTGCCGTACGCGAACTATTACAAGCACCATCGTTTGCCTGCGCATAGTACACCGTTGTCTGATTCAGCGACGGCGTGGTGAAGGTAAATCCTGATCCGACTTGTGTTCCGCCGGTTGATGCTGTCCACCAGGTTACAGGTTGCAATGAACTAGCCGATAGTACGACACTTCCCTGACCGCAGTGAGCAGCATCCGTTCCGGTAGGAGCGGGAACTATAATAATGGTAGCCGTAACGGGAGTTCTTACACTTGGACACGTACTGACGGCCTGCGCATAATAGGTGGTGGTTGCCGACAAAATAGGAGTCGTGAAGACTGGTCCGGTGCCTACTTGTACACCGCCGGTAAGCGCTGTAAACCATTGTATCGTATTCGGCGACTGTGCAGAGAGTGTTACGGAAGCTGGTCCGCAGGCTTGCGCACCTAAAGCGGTGGGAGCAATAGCTGCGTTGATGGTTGCTACCGCCGGTACCGCTGCTGACGGACATGCCGTTCCTGCAATGGCGTAGAAGGTGGTCGTAGTGTTCAGGAACGGTGTCTGGAAACTATTTCCTGTTCCG
Source organism: Candidatus Pollutiaquabacter sp. (assembly GCA_903854075.1). Lineage (GTDB taxonomy): Bacteria > Bacteroidota > Bacteroidia > AKYH767-A > 2013-40CM-41-45 > Pollutiaquabacter. The sequence continues at coordinate 45,137 of CAINVI010000254.1, forward strand.
TATAAGTTACCATTCGTTGCAGCGTCGTACCAACTGATTGGATCTGCAGCGGTCGCGGTAAGCGTTATAGATCCCGGTCCGCAGTTGGATGCATTAGTGGTAGTTGGAGCAGTTGATACAGCGTTGATAGCGGCTTGTACGGAAATCCGGTTCGTACAGCTGCCAACTTGAAGATAATACGAAGTGCTGGAAGTTAGCGAAGATGTTGTAAAGGTAGAACCTGTTGCAACAGGACTTCCGCCGGTGGCTACACTGTACCAGGAGAGAGGATCGCTGGAATTAGCGGTTAAGGTTAGAGTACCTGCTCCGCAACGTGCGCGATCGAAAGCAGTAGTAGGAGCAGATCCAATCTGTGCCACTGCTGGGATCCGGTTGCTTTCACATTGCTGGAACGGAACAAAGATGTTCCAGTCGTAGAAGTAGTAGTATCGAGAAAGGCTCGGGTAGGCACCGAAAATTTCAATGACGCGCGAAACGCTGTATGGATAAGCTACTCCGGTAGTGTTACGGAATAATGGTTGACTGCCGGTGCCAAGTCCAAGGCTAAGATCGGTAGCTTGTGGTACATCAAAGTTGAGATATACAGTGCTCCAGCCTATCGGTAAATCAACCGTTTTACTTTGGAGAATATTGCCAACAACATCGCGAAGCTCAATGATACGAATGCCGGTTACCGCTGCGTATACTTTTACAGAGACTAGTTTGAAAGCTACACGCGTATCAAATAGAATTTTTCCGTCGGTAGAGGTTGCGCTTCCTGAACCGATGGTATTATCAACAGGACCGCAGCGGTAGCCGCGTCCGCGTTGACTTTCTGCATAATAGGTTGTACTGGCAGATAATGTTCCGGTCGTTAACGAGGAGCCGGCTCCGACAAGTTCTCCACCGACTGGTGCGCTGAACCAAAATACCGAATCCGTGGATAGTGCCGCAGCTGCGGAAAGGGTAACAGCGCCCGCACTGCAACTGATACCTGAAACTGTTGTAGGGTCTCCGACAGGATCCTGTACGGCAACAGTAAGAATACTGGTATCGTTGGTATACGAAATATCATTCTGAAGATGCGGAATATACGCTGTCAACTGAACGGTACCGCTTTGCAGGAAGTCATACGTCTGTCCGAAAGTGAAGGAGCGGGTGATAGACGGATTTATAGTCCCCGGAAACGTATCACGAAGTATTGTTTGAGTGCTGCCGTCGTTGATAACCACGGCTAAAGGAATCCTCGTTTCACTCCGTGCGCCGTAATTAGTTAATTGCAGTGTGATGGGAAGATTGAAGCCCCTGCAAATGGTAGTGCTGGGCGCAAGGAAAAAGTCAATGGCGATATCTTTCGTCACGCCGCCGTCAGGACCAACCTTTACCAATGCATAATTCTGGTAGCCGGAAGCATTTCTGAAATATCCGAAGTTTGCGTATCCACCGTCTGATGTTTGTACCGCACGATAAGCGTGGTCATGATAGGATGAGCCGTAGATGTAGTTCTCCCATTCCACATTTCCGAGACTGTCTAATTTTCCTAGGTAGTAATTGGGATTGATCAATCCAAACGAACGTGAAATTCCACCGATGATATAACCGCCATCCGTAGTTTGCTCAATGGTTTTGCCGCCATCTTTTTTCGTACCGCCCAAAACTTTGGTCCAGAGTGTATCACCGTTAGCGTCCGTTTTAATTACCCAGATATCAGTCTGTCCGAGCGTATTCGGTAAATCGTCAGCGTCACCAACAATCACAAATCCGCCATCGCGGGTATTTTGAACGTAGTGTGGCTCTTGAAGCCCCGCCATGGTATAATTTTTCATCCATTGCGTATTACCATTAGCGTCCAGTTTATAAAGTGCAAAGTCGCCGTCTGCCAGACCGTAGCTGTACGATTGTCCATTGATGATGAATCCACCATCTGGCGTTTGCTGAATGGAATTACCAATCTCATAGGATTGTCCTCCCAGGTTTTTCGTCCAGAGTGTATCGCCCACCGAATTGAAGCGAACGACCCACATGTCCCAATAGAGCGATGTGCTGTCATAATCAATACCAACGGCGGCATAGCCTCCGTCGGTGGTCTGCACAATGGCTTCGAATTCCTGAAGTCCGCTATTACCAATTTTCTTTTCCCACATCATACCGCCGGTAGAGTTGGTCTTAATAATCCAACCATCGTTACTGCCTGCACTGTCGGGCGTAAATCCTGCGATGATAAAACCACCGTCTGTTGTTGGCTTGACCATGTTGGCAAAATCAAACAACGGTCCGCCGAAAGAGCGTGTCCACAAAATGTTTCCATACAAGTCGGCACGCACCATCCACGCATCGCTTTGTCCGTTGGAATACGTTTCACTGCCACCGACCATGATAAAACCGGAATCAGGAAGTTGTTCCATCCAGCGACCGTCATCATCGGCAGCACCACCATATTCCTGACTGAATACGATTTGAGCGGAGGTGTTGTTCAACAGCAAAGCTGTAAAGAAGGCGAAGAACAGTAGAGCTTTTTTCATAGTAATGTACCGGCAGTTCGGTAGGCAAATTTAAGGGCTGATGAGGACGTAAAAACGGCTATTTCTGAATTATTATTACACTTTTTAAGGCGATGGACGTTCGTTCCCGGTGACTGTGCAAAGGGTGATCAGAGAACCCGAACCATCGTAAAAGCTACCTAATAAACGTGCAACTTTCATTCCAAATTAAACGAATAAAATGGCGCTTTGGTTGCTTTATTAATCGCCTTTAACGTTCGTTGAATGTTCAATAAACTAACCATTGCGCCCTTTTAACTGTAACTTTGTTAGCCTAGTAAAAAACCACAAATTCATTCATTTTGGCCGCTATTTTACCTGCCCTGTTGTCGATGAATTGTCCCTCTTGCAGGATGCACGGGCTTTTCAAAACAACCAACCCCTATGATCTTAAACATATTGCTGAAATGCACCCCACTTGTCCACATTGTGGCCACAGTAACCGTGTAGAGCCGGGGTTTTATTTCGGGGCGGCCTACGTCAGTTATATTTTAATGGTAGGACTGTTGTGTTGCTTAATAACGGTATACTATCTCGTTTATGGCGAAATTTTCGAACATTTTTGGCGCTTAATGTTCATGGCCACCGGTTTTGCCCTGGTGCTCACGCCGGTAGTTTTCCGGTATTCCCGGGTCATTTTTCTCTATATCTGCGTACCATTTAAAAAGTAACCGCCGATCCAGGGGAGGGATCAAAAGTGATACCCGAATCCTCCGGTAATCAGTCGTGGCGCAAATGGTAGGGTAGCTGATTGGTAGGCGGCTTCCTCGCTCGTCTCAAAGTTGATCAAGTAGTTTTTATCCAGCTCCCACATGAGGGAGCCGTGAATACCAAACACCCACCCCGACTGACCTAACCGCCAGTTCCAGCCCAGCTGTACGCCGATGGCACGGCAGGTATTTCCGTTGATATTGGTGATGCCCAGACTGTCGCTCGCGGCTTTGGTAGGCGCAATATCCATGGTTTCTGCAAACATTCCGGTAAATCCGATGACCGATTCTCCTTGTCCGTGGTAAGGCATGCTGAACAACGAATATGGCTCACCACTGGTGTTGAATGACAACCACAAGGTCCCTTTCGCCATGTATAAATCAGTAATGCCTGCCAGATAGTCAACGCTATTACCGTCTTTTACATGCAGACCGGGTTGTGCTGCGATGGCAGAAATCTGCAAGCCAATATTCATGGCACGGTAACGAACGATATCAAAGTTTAAAATAAGTTCCGGTGCAGCCATCGAGCCGGTGGTAATGGTTCGGAAGATGGTGGTGTCCGACTTTTGGTACATGGTCGCCTTCAGATCCGGGTTGTTGGTCAGCAAGCCGAAACGGGCATGCATGGAGAAACGACTGCGCTCCGGCGGAGTGATCATGCCCAAGCCCTGGGCGAAGGAGGATAACGAAAAGCTACAAAGAGCGAGGAGCAGAAAAATGCGACGCATAAGGGCGCCAAAGGTATGATTTCAGGGCATAAAAATGCGTGGGAATACTTATTTATTCATCGCAATTATAGGCCACTGTATAGGCAATTTCGGCGGGTAATTTTCCAAAAATCCCATATGGCTAACCACGTTGTAGTTGACCCTTTAGCAATCGGATTTCAATTTATGCAGCGGCAAAAATAAGGACACAAAAAAACCCTGCAGTATACACTGCAGGGTTTTTTAATAAGTGGACTTCGATTAGAAGTACAGGTTCAGGTTGATAGCACCACCAACGTTGTCGGTGTCGATTCCGAAAGAAGAACCGCCGCCGCCAGTCGTTTTAGACGTGGTACCAGCTACAGTAACTTCGGTTGTGGTTTCGCTGGTAGAAGAGATACCAAGTCCCCAGCCGAATTCACCACCCAAAGACATCTTTGGAGCGAAGAAATATTCTGCGCCGATGAAACCACGAACACCCAGACCGAAAGAACCGCCACCGGTTACTTCAGCAGAAAGGGTTTCGCTGTCCCAAGATTCAGAACCGCTGCTGAACATGATCGTTGCTTCAGCACCATAGATGCCTTGCAGACGACCTTTTCCACGGTACTTCTGGATACCAACACCGAGGTCTACGTTGATGTCAGAAGTCTTCTGCTCAACAACGAAGGTGCTGCCGGAACCATCATCGATACCAGTGTCGTAAGCGTTGTCGGTGTTGCTGTTGAAGCCAACACGAGCGCGTACGCGGTAAGCGGTGTTTGCATCCTTCATCATTTTACCGGTGATAGTCTGACCGCTGGTGAAACCGAAAGAAGGAGCGTCATTAGAACCGTTCATCAAGTTACCGAAGTACTCGAGCGTAGAAGTAGCGTCTACACCGATGCTCCAGTCACCAGACTCAGGAAGGATAGCATTACCTTTTTTAGAGGTCATTTGCGCCGAAGCGACAACAGCTGCAAGCATAGCTGCAACAATTAAAATAGTCTTTTTCATGCAATGAGGTTTTTTTGATTTGGTACAAGTCTAACGATTACAATCGAAACAAGGTTGCTTCTTACAGAAAATAAATCAACCGAAGAGTATTGATAAAATCCGCAAAAACACTGAATTCCAATCAATAACAGCATTTTAGAGGGAGAAAAACGATCCGATTTTTAGGCCCAGTTGTTCAAATTCTGGTCTATTTGATGTAATTCTTACAAATTTCGTCAGGATTGTAATAGGTTGATTATAAATAATATAAGCATCCTGTGCGCTGTAATTGCCTGATTTTCAGACAAGGAGTTTTAAAAGCGCCTTAGTATACTTGCAGCTCCACGCCAACCCGCTTTGACGGTCCAAAAAACAGATGATGAAACAGTATTTGGTTGCCCTATTACTAGGAATAAACATTCTCTCGCTTTTCTATACGCACGATGCACAACTGTATGCGGGAACGGGAGATAGCACGGTTGTACAAACCTTTCGGTTCGACACCACCATGCGAGCCGGCGTATTTCATTTTCCGGATGATTCGTCTAAGTCGTACGAGAAAATCATCATGCGTTATGGCATGCGCTGTAAAAACGGATTGGTATCAACTACGTCCAACCGAAACCTGGGCTGCGGGGAGTGGGATTACAACTGCTACACCTTTATCATCGATTCCACACAAACTGATTCCATCGCATCTGTCGCCAACCGCTTTTTGATTTCATCTGTCACCGACACCCTGTATCCATTTACCACCGTACCGGTTTATGATTTCATAAACAACGATCAGTATCAGGTTACCTATACTTCTGTAATCGCTGAAACGACTGCACAGCCGGGAAACGGTAATTTGTCGGTTCGTCATCCGCTTGGAGGTGCTGCTTGGGCTCAACGAACACAATATCTGTGGACGGCAGCAGAGTTATTGACGGCCGGACTGACGGCCGGACCGATAACTGGAATGAGAATGGAGCGCTTGGGCGGAATTTCATCGGTTGAAAATTTACGCATCGGATTAAAGCATACCTCCCAATCACAACTTGACGAGAATCAGCCGGAGTTGACGGGCTTCTCGCCGGTTTATTTTTTATCTACTCCGTTTACGGTTGCCGGAACAACAGCGTTTAATTTTTATGATTCTTTTCTATGGGATGGCGTCTCGAACGTATTGATGGATATTAATTATTCCATGAACGGCATAGCAGCATCGGATACGTGTGAGGGACATGCATCTGCTTTTACCTCCACGCTTGTCACTAATCAGTCCGACAACTTTCTGCGCTTTATAGGAAATGGTGCTATCGTTACACCCGATACAACAGGACTGAGTTCTATTACCGATGAAATTACACTCGCTTTTTGGTCGTATGGTGATACCGCCCAATTACCCAGTACTACCAGCATTGCCTACGCTATGGATAATTCCTCCGCCCGTCAGCTGAATGTTCACCTGCCGTGGTCGGATGGGAATATCTATTGGGATTGTGGTGGAAGCGGAGGCTCCTTTGACCGTATTTCACGACAAGCGCTCGCCGCTGACTTTGAAGGACGCTGGACGTTCTGGACATTTACGAAGAACGCCACTACCGGCGAAATGAAAATTTACATCGATGGTCACGAATGGATGAGTGGTACCGGTAAAACCATTCCTATTAACATGAAGCGGTTTTGGTTGGGAGCCTCTCCTAATGGATACTTATATAAAGGTGACCTTGATGAAGTCAGTCTTTGGAATAAGGCGCTGGATTCAACAGCCATTGCTGCAATCATGTATAAGAGCATTACGCCAGCTCATCCGGATTATTCCTTTCTTAAACTCTACTACAAGTTTGACGAGGGTTCCGGAAACACAGCGACAGATTCCGGACCGGTTGGAAATAATGCGTTCATCACGCAGCCCAATTGGCGCAACATAAGTGGTCGAGAGTTGTTCCGCAATTTTACGTCCACTTCAGAGCGACCGGACGTGACATTTGTGCAAGGTGTTTATACTTCGTCTGTTCAGACTTTTTTAGTACAGGATTCTGTTCTTCGTTCTCCCAATCAGATTATAGAACGTGCGGTCATTGACAATTCTCTGATAGCTATTGATACCACCGCGGGATGGAAAGCCGGACAGTACGCCTATATTTATGATCCGTCCGGGATGAAGTTAGATTCTATATTAATTGTTCCAACGGATACAATTTTTCAGTCAACGTTGAATTACCATCAGAAACGGCCAATGAGCATGGAGCTGATTGACTTTATTACGCCTTACGGTATCAATCTAAATCTCAACGGACTTAACGGAAAGTATTGGGAATTCGATGTTACTGATTTTGCGCCACTCTTGCGCGGTCCGCGTTATATGGAAATGGCTGCCGGAAAATACCAGGAGGAAAATGATATCTCATTCATTTTTTATGAAGGAACACCGCCACGTAATGTATTGTCCATTCAAAATATCTGGCCCAATGGAACATGGACGAGTGCTTCCTGGAGTCAGATTTATAACAATGTCTTTTTTGAACCAAGAAATCTGGTTCTTGATCCTTCAGCCTCCATGTACAAAATTCGTTCGGCCATCAGCGGTCACGGACAAGAGGGGGAGTTCATTTCACGCAATCATACACTCACGCTTAACGGTAATGTGAACTTCACACGCGCGGTCTGGAACGAATGCGCGACCAATCCGATTTATCCGCAGGGAGGAACGTGGATCTATGATCGCGCCGGATGGTGTCCGGGGCAAAACGTGGAAGTTGTTGACTATGAAATTACGCCACACGTCGCGGCCGGACAGAGTATTTCCATCGATTATTCCATGCCGTTTATTGCGAACCCCGGTACTTCAAATTATCGCGTCAATAATACGCTGATAACCTACGGCCCGCCAAACTTCACGACGGATGCTTCAGTATTCGCTATTAAGTCGCCGTCTGTTCGGACCGAGTACACACGATTCAATCCGATTTGCGACGATCCGGTGATCATCATTCGCAATACGGGAGCGGATACATTGACATCGCTTGACATTACTTATGGTCGTGAAGGTGGAACGATGAGTACCTATAACTGGAATGGATCTCTGGCCTTCCTGGAAAAAACAGAAGTAATACTTCCAGCGCCGGTATGGCTCGGTTCCGGTATCGATCGTTTTGTGGTCAGCGTTTCCGCCCCGAATGGGATGAACGATCAGTACGCAGCCAATGATACGATGTCGACGGATTTCATAGTGCCCGATTCATACACGGGAGGTATTGTTCTGGAGTACAAGCCGAATAACTTTCTCTCTCAGAATACCTTCACGGTAAAAGATGCCCAAGGGAATACGCTGCTCACCAGAACAGCTACTGTTGGTGGATTCATTTACCGCGACACACTTAATTTGCCCGATGGTTGTTATTCCATTTATATGAATGATAGCGGTGATGACGGATTAAGTTTTTGGGCAAACACCAATC
>CAINVI010000255.1 GCA_903854075.1 Candidatus Pollutiaquabacter sp.
CACGTCTTCCTGATACACCATGATACCGTACGTTTCTTCCATCAGGTCTTTCATCACCGGATGAATGTAAGTGCGGCGTGAAGGATCATGTGTACGAAGAATATACTCGCGCATCATTCCGGATTTGGCGACACCGGGACGTATGATCGAACTGGCGGCGACCAACTGAATATACCGATCAACACGCAGCTTTTTCAGCAGCATCCGCATTGCCGGTGACTCCACGTAGAAACATCCCATACATCGTCCTTCACGAATCAGGGACTTGACCGTTTCGTCCTGCTTGAATCGCGCGACATCGTGTATGTCGATGTCGATGTCACGGTTCTTTCGTACGATATCGACCGTATCTTTGATATGGCCTAATCCACGCTGACTCAGGATATCGTACTTATATAACCCGACATCCTCCGCTTCCAGCATGCTGAACTGTGTCGTAGGAAAACCTTTCGGCGGCATGTTCGTCGCCGTATACCACGTCAATGGTTTTTCAGAAATCAAGATGCCGCCGGCATGAATACTGAGATGCCCGGGGAAATCCGCAATCCGTTGTGCGGCTCGGTGAATCTGGAGTTTAACGGAATCGTCGGGTAACCGAACAGCGTGCCGGTCCGTCATCGCATCAATTTCTGCTTTGGGCAATCCAAAAACTTTTCCCAATTCACGCATCGATGCATTGTACTGAAATGTGGAATATGTTGCGAGTAAGGCGACGTGTTCGCGCCCGTGACGATGAAAAATATACCCCGTTACATCGTCACGATCTTTCCACGAAAAATCGAGGTCGAAATCCGGCGGACTGGTTCGAAACGGATTGATGAATCGTTCGAAATAAAGATCAAGATCGACAGGGTCAACATCGGTGATACGCAGGCAATATGCCACAATACTGTTGGCACCGCTTCCGCGACCGACGTAAAAGTATCCGCGGTGTCGTGCGTAGCGGACAATGTCCCAATTAATCAGGAAATACGGTGCAAAGCCAAGTTCACCGATCATCGCGAGTTCTTTCTCAACGCGCTCCATCACCTGCAATGATTCACTCCCATAGCGCTCCTTCATCCCGTTAAGGGTTTCCCGACGAAGTATTTCCCGATCCAGCACTTTACTCCCGGAAAATGTCTGCTTATTCTTACTCTCCCGAAAATCAAAAGCGATGCCACACCATTCGAGCAACCGCTCCGCATTGGTCACCAAATCGGGAGCTTCCTGAAATGCCTTACAGATACGAGTGGGCGAAGGCATGACTTCATAGCTTGCGGCGAGCTCGCCGTCCGTAATCCGACTGAGCAACGTATTACGATCAATAGCACGGAGTATACGATGTACTGCGTGATCGTCTGTCGTACGCAATGTGACCGGCCACCATGCAACGAGCCGGTCGGTAAACGCCGCATACGCGGAGAGTCGTAATCGCGGTAACTGATCGGGACGCACACCGATGTAAAACGGTAACGGGCGCCGGGAGCCGGATAAGAATGATTTGGCCAGACGCTCCAGCGCCGGTGTTCCGAAGGGAACAATCCAGCTGATATTGACCGTGAACGGCGGTGTATCGGGAATCTCGGGCATCACATTCGTACCGTGGCGCAAACATTGCGTAAGGAAAACATTCAGCTCATGAAACCCTTCGTTGTTGTGCGCAATGCCGATGTATCGCAATTCGGTACCACAACGGAACTCGATGCCAACAACCGGCTCAATACCATAGTTGGGAGCAAGGCGCACGAAATCAATTACACCCGACGTGTTGTTGATGTCGGTTAACGCCAGCTTACGAATTCCGTGTTGCTGTGCAAGCGACAACAACTCTTCCACCGACAACAAGCCGTAGTGAAAACTGAAATATGTATGGCAATTGAGTAACATGAACCGACAGGAGTCCGCATACCGCAGAATAAGACGCTGTAACTAGCGCCGTTCTACGAGGAGATTGTTTGTAATACGATCTTTTTGGTAGATTGTATTATAATCAATTTTTGGGAGAAAAAAATCCGAACCAGTAAATAAATAATGCCGCTCCAGTCAGAAGGCCGTCAACAAGAAAAACAAGAAAGAATCGGCCTTAGTGTTTGACCAGCAACTGCTTCACCGAAAAATCAGGTCCTGAAACAGCAACCACATAAGTGCCGGCAGGAAGAAGAGAAAGATCCAACTCCTCCAATTGAGCATTGAAACGGGAAGCTTGATAAACAGACTTGCCCGGCATATCAAAAATTGTCACCTGTACCGTTCCACTAAAATCACCTCGCAACGACACACGACCATTGGTAGGATTTGGAAAAAGCGCCAGTCGGAAATCGGAAGAAGGGGAATCGATTGCATTAATTAACGGATCATTCAAATAGACAGGAACCAAGACGGAAGACTGTCCCGGAAGTGTAGTCGAAAAAGTGAGCGATGCGAGTATGGATGAAGAAGATTGCGGCGCAGCGAGAATTTGAACTACGTGCGCTTCACCCGGCTGCAAGGTTACCGTGCCGCTTCCGCCGACAAATGAAAATACAGCAGGTTGCGACAATGCAAAGTTGGAAAGATCAATAGAAGTGTTACCGTTATTAACGATGACATACGCATACGTCGCTGTTGAGCCGGTAGCGACATAGCCGTAGACAATGGTGTCCTCCGGAAAATCCAATGAACGTTGCACCGGCGCTACGGATGTAGTGACAACGGACTGAATTCGTTCAACGAACTGCGGGTAGTCCACAAACGGATTACGATTGTTCTGATTAGCATAGATGTCGTTGTTCCTTCGACGTTCAATCGCATCCGGCAGAAACAAGGAATGCCAGCTGCGCAGCAGGCTTTCCTGCGGCTGCACAAAATTGGCATAATCTTGATATCGCAGTACAAAATAAAGCAGGGAACGGGCAGCTTTTCCTTTCTGAATATCCCGCGGCTCAAACGATGTTCCGTCGGAAACTGAACCGCCATCCGACCAAATGATATTGCTGTTTACATAAGCAAACGGGTTGCTTCCGCGCTGGTTGTTGGACAAATCATCACATGGAAAAAGATGATGAAGATCCGAACGCATAGGCTCCAGAGAGCCGAAAAAACCCTGAGGAAAGGTGTGCTCCGTATTGAATCCATAATTCGTCTGACAATCGGTACGATCCACATAGCCTACCGCCAAAGCGCCGGTGTAACAACTTTGAATCGTATTCTGTGTAGCGCCTTGCCCGTTGCGACGAAGATTATCAATCTGCATGAACATGGAATCACGGGCTACGACATAACCCATCGAAACATAGCCGGTGGTGATGGTAGTGCGAATTGCTGCCTTTAATGGCTCTTCCGCAAGGTTCTCGGTAGCTGCGTAGTAGGCGTTGGAATATCGCCCTTGTCCGACAAGATCGACGCGCACTGCGCCGCGTAGTCCGTCGTTTTCAATGATCAATTCAGAATTATGAAGGATATTGTGACGTGGCGAAAACCTGATCCAGACCGACCTCGTACCGGAGGCAGGAATAGTAAAAGCGGAAGCGCTGGCCGCCACTGAAAAAGCAGGAGCTCCATAAATGGTATAAAAGCGAAAGCGATTCACAGTAACAGGCCGGCTCAATGAATTGGTCAATGTCAACGCAATACTGTCCGGAGCGTTTTCAAAAACGGTACCGAAGTTTAGTTGGCTGACAGATGGAATGATGGCCTGGCCACTGGCAGTATACGACAGTAAAGCCTGCAACACAAGCACAAAAGAAACCACTGTGGAAGAAAGGCGATTCGTCATGACTACACCCTGATGGGGGCGTAAATGTACGCAATCGCCTTTGATTTCAGTCTATTAAATGAATTAGTACAATTCGCCTTCCCCGGGCTCACGACCATTGAGCACTGCCTGCATATCGTTTATTTTCCGACCTACGAGGCTGACAAGTTGAGGTGGACCCAGCACTTTAATCTGGTCCATCCACATGAAGATCCATCCCAGAAGTTCACGATTCAATTGGGTTTGGAATTGTAAAATAAGCTGTCCATTCTCATCATGAATAAACCGTTGCGTCGGATGCCAACTGCGTTTCTCCAGAAATGGATGTAATAGTTCACCGTGAGAACCATGTTGTGCGGCGTGAAAAAGTATGGAGACTTTGTACACCGGTCCCTCGCCATAGGTGATACCGAAACGATGGGACAATTCCGATTCCACTTCCTCACGCGGCGGATGCTTCCTGAAACGGATATTCGGAAAACTGATTTTAGAAATACTCTCCACTTCCAGGAAGTGAAAACGCTTTTGCCCTTTGCGGATTGCGGCGACATACAATGTACCACGATGACTGATGATATAATGAATCGCCCAGTCAAAAATTCCTTTGACCGGCTGCTCGGCTGAAAGCACCGGCAAGAGCTCAAGGGTAACAAGTTCCTTGGTCTCCATAGCACGCATTAGCTTCAACAGCACGTCCGTATCCTTTTCTGAATAGCAAGCTTCTGCCCAACCGGTGACGATCAAGTGATTTCGCAGTAGTCCTGCGTAATGATCCGGCTCTGCATGCTGATTCAACTCACGTTCAATCTCCTCTAAAAACCCGGAGGTCAACGTCTGCAAATGATTGCCGGACAAATGCTTCATCAGGTAATACCGACGCATCGCTTCACTGCGCTGATCATCTTTGATACGCTTCGCACTGACAACATGCCAACGTTTTTCTTTGGAGTTTTGATTCGTGGTGACCAACTCGAACCCCGGCTCGTGCAGGGTGTTCTCCAGCTCCTCCAGGTATCTGTAAAGTGTTCGTCGACCAATGCCGAGGTCTACTTTTTTACTCCACAAATACAACTCATCAATTGTTTGAGGTGTGGACTTAAGACGTTGGTAAATCCGGAATATACGCTCCGATTTTCGCTGCATAGAAAAATTTAAAAATTGAAGTACTCACAAAGGTTAATCACACAATGTCAAAAACTGACAAATTGAATCGTGCTGGAACACATCCTTCGACAATCCGTTGTTAAGATTGCATCAGGAAAGGAGCTTGATCACCCCCAACGGGGTTCACTAACAAGAATGGCAGCAGTTCCAGAAATTCAACTAGAAATCAGTTATGAAAACTTGAATTATAGGTACAAGTATAGCTGAATAGATGAGTAAGGTTCCGAACCGCAAGAAAAAATAGTGAACAACCGGAGCGGCTCAACCGGCACAGTCGAAGTGTATTACTTTTTTCGTTCCACAGCCGGCGGATGAAGCAGGTTTTCATAGCCGGTAAGATCCATTTTAATCGATCCCACCAGGATATTGGACTGTACGCGCACCGGTATCCGGTTCAAATCATCACTCACCCAGACAGTCATATCTTCCGATTCCTTAAAGACCCTTCCCTCCTGCAGCATGGGACGGAAAATCACGCATTTGAATTTCCCCAAATCAGTATGAAGAGTTTCTCTTCCTATGAATTTGATATTCAACGGAATCACTTCGTCATCAAGATAACCGTTAATGGGAAAAACATCGCCTGGGCTTGCCTTTGTCAGATCAATCGTCCGGGCAAAATAGAATGCCGAAATCAGATCCTGTGTATTATCCGGAATGGAAATGGTTTTCTTTTCACTGCGCGCGGAGTCGGTGTAATGATTAAAGACGACCCGCTGTTTCTTCTTGTAGCCGCCTTCGCTGATATCACGCACAAATAACCAGGGTACCATGGCATCGGCATCCACATAACTTTCATAGCGATCACGGACCTTGAAAAACCAATCAAATGCACCAACCGATTTTCCGCTACCGATTACGTGATAACAAGAACGCGGACCGATCATCTTTTTTTCAGCGGCTATTTGTAATTCTGCCGTACCGGCATCAATGAATCCATAGTGAATACGAAACGTCAATTTCTCTCCCGGCTTGAAGGCGCTGTTGGGTACGCTTCGTAAGACCTGCTGACCCGGAGACGCAGCCGCCATGGCAACACTGAAAATCGACCCTATCAGGAGGAGATAAAAACGCATAACAGAGAATAAGCAACTATCGGGCCAAGGCACCATTGCGAGAAAACACTACCGAAAATAAAAAACGGAGAGAAAGCAAGATTATTGTGCTTTCTCTCCGGCATAGGACGGAATGTATCCGCTAGTTATTGAATTTCGTCGTCGCGAAGGTCTTTTTCAACCGCAGACTCGTCGGAAACATCCTGCTGATTTTCCATAAAGATCTGTTTACGGTTTGGAAGTTCCATATCTGACTCCTCGATCATGGTCACTTCCGTTTCCAGGGTGACTTCCGGCGCGAGGATCTCACGCACTTCGCTGTCATTATCGATCGGCTCCGGTGATGCAGCAGTGAATTCAGCAACCACCACTTCGTTCTCTAATACCTGCGTTTCTTCGCTCATCGGTTCCATATCAGCAGAAGCGCTGTCAATGTAATCCGCCGGCTGACCGATTTCATTCGACTCTACATGAATGTCTTTCAATTGCGGAAGATCTTTAACGGATTTGATCCCAAAATAATCCATGAAGGTTTCGCTGGTACTGTAAAGAATCGGACGACCCGGTCCGTCGCTCTTTCCGGAAATACTGATGAGTTCCTTCTCCAGCAACTTCTGGATCGCGTAGTCGCAATTCACCCCACGGATATGTTCTATCTCGGATTTGGAAATCGGCTGCTTGTAAGCAATGATGGAAAGGGTTTCCATTTGGGCAACCGACAACTTCTTCTTCGCCTTGTGCTGAATCAGTGCATTCACCGTCGGGAAGTAATCCTTTTTGGTAAGGAACTGAAAACCGCCGGATATTTCCACCAACTCGAACGAGAATTCCTCCCCAAAATATTTCTGTTTGATGACTTCTGTGGCTGCCAGGATTTCCTCTTCGGAAAGCTCCCAGCCATAACTCAATTTGAGGGAAGCCGCAATTTCATCCATTCCCAGACTTTGCTCGGAACAAAAGATTAGGGCTTCAATATGCTGATTCAGCTGATTCATAGTCTTAAAATGGGAAAACGGTTTATTTTCGGCGTTTTCGAATTCAAACTTAAAAAAAATCCGTCGTTTCCGACCAATAAAAAGGTGGTTAATTCAATAACGGACTAATAATAAAGCGGATAATTTATGAACGAGCGACCACCAGGAGGATCGTGTCTGTTTTTAATGAATAAACCACTGAAAAAACAGGCAAATAGGGTATTGGGCTCAAACCACGATATTAACGATCCGGCCATGTACAACCACTACTTTTTTAGGGTGTTTTCCGTCGAGCATTTTCTTTACCTCCTCCGCTTGAAGCACCGCTGTTTCCACCTCCTCTTTAGTGAGTGTCAAAGCCAGCTCCATGTTGAATCTGGTCTTGCCATTGAAAGAGATGGGATATGCGAAAGCGTCTTCCACCAGGTATTCCTCCTGTAAGTGTGGAAAGGAGGCAACCGTTACGCTGGTCGTATGTCCCATGCGGTTCCACAGTTCTTCAGCGATGTGGGGCGCAAACGCAGAGAGAACGACTGTCAAAGGTTCCAGTATCGCCCGCTGATTGACTTTCAGGTCCGTCAACTCGTTGACACAAATCATAAAGCTACTCACTGAGGTGTTGAAGGAGAGTCGCTCCATATCGTCCTGTACCCGCTTGATCAGTTTGTGCAGCGCTTTGTAGGCTTTCTTATCGGGCACTGATTCGGTAACGGTGAATATTTCGCCCTGGTGAAAAAGTCGCCAAAACTTACGCAGGAAACCGGCGGTACCGGTGATGCCACTGGTATTCCATGGCTTGGATAATTCGAGCGGTCCAAGGAACATTTCGTACAGCCGGAAACAGTCAGCCCCGTAGCGTTCAATCATATCATCGGGATTAACGACGTTCCATTTGGATTTTGACATCTTCTCCACCTCCGCGCCGCAGATATATTTACCATCTTCCAACACGAACTCCGCTGTTGCATTTTCCGGCCGCCATACGCGGAATGCTTCGATATCAAGTACATCATTCTCCACGATATTCACGTCGACATGCAACGGCATCGTCTGATAGTTATTCCTCAGATTGAAAGAGACGTAAGTATTCGAGTCTTTGATCCGGTACACAAAGTTGGATCTGCCCTGAATCATTCCCTGATTGACCAGACGGAAAGCCGGTTCCTTTACCGGCACATATCCGCGATCGTGCAGGAACTTAGTCCAGAAGCGAACATAGAGCAAATGACCTGTTGCATGCTCCGAACCACCGATATACAAATCGACATCGCCCCAATACTGAAGTTCTTCAGCATCGGCAAAAGCATTCGCGTTGTTTGGATCCATGTAGCGAAGGAAGTACCACGAAGATCCTGCCCATCCGGGCATGGTAGTGGTTTCGAGTGGATGTCCGTGATATGTCCATGCTGCTGCGCGGGCCAGTGGCGGCTCACCGGTTTCGGTAGGTAAAAATTTATCGACCTCCGGTAAGATCACCGGCAGGTCCTGCTCGGCAACTCCTTTAGGAATTCCATTGTCGTAATAAACCGGAATCGGTTCGCCCCAATAACGCTGACGACCGAAAGCGGCATCGCGCAATCGGAAATTGACTTTACCTTTTCCGACACCGCGCTGTTCGATTTCGCGTATGATTGTTGTCAATGCCACCTTCACTTCGAGTCCGTCCAACAGACCAGAATTTATGCACTTGCCTTCTTTACTGTCCCAACTCTCCGATTGAATATCCCAGCCCGCCGGTGCTTCAATCACCTGGAGGATGGGCAGGTCATACATCCGTGCGAAGGCATGGTCGCGTGCATCATGGGCAGGTACTGCCATAACCGCACCTGTACCGTATCCGGCTAATACATATTCACCAATCCACACCGGAATTTTGTTGCCGGTGAAAGGATGCAACACGTAAGCGCCTGTAAAGCATCCGCTGACGGTCTTGCCGATTTGGCGTTCGCGTTCCGTTTTGTTTTTCGCGACCGTCACATATTCATTGACGGCTTGTTGACGATCAGGCGTAGTGACGCTGGCAACCAATTCATGCTCGGGGGCCAGTGTTACGAAGGAAACGCCGAACACCGTGTCAGGACGCGTGGTGAAGACTTCAATTTTTTCGTGGTGGCCTTCCAGCTGGAAATACAACGAACATCCTTCCGAACGACCGATCCAATTGCGTTGATGCTCCTTGATGGAATCGCTCCACTCGATGATCTCCAGATCATTCAGTAAACGATCAGCATACGCTGTGATGCGCATGCTCCATTGCTTCATCTGCTTGCGTTCGACAGGATGCCCGCCGCGCTCTGAAACACCTTCTTTCACTTCGTCGTTCGCCAGTACCGTGCCGAGAGCCGGACACCAGTTCACCCAGGCTTCTCCCAGATAGGCTAACCGGAAGTTCATCAGCACATCGCTCTTTTCCTTTTCCGAAAAACCACTCCACTGTTGAGCCGTAAATTCCGGTAATTCGTGTTCCACATCCCCAGTCAGGAGACGATCTTCCGAACCGGAAAATCCGAATTGTTCAAAATGTGTGATTAGTGTTTCAATCGGTTCCGCTTTATCGGATTGCGGATTATACCATGAATGGAAGAGTTGAAGAAAAATCCATTGCGTCCATTTGTAGTACGAAGGATCGCAGGTGCGTACTTCACGGGACCAATCGTAACAAAATCCGATGTTATCAAGTTGTTCGCGGTAACGGCTGATATTCTGCTCGGTGGTGACTACAGGATGCTGTCCGGTCTGAATTGCGTATTGCTCTGCCGGAAGTCCAAACGCATCATAACCCATCGGGTGCAGTACGTTGAACCCTTTCAGCCGTTTATAGCGGGAGTAGATATCCGAAGCAATATAGCCCAGCGGATGGCCCACGTGTAAGCCGGCACCGGAAGGATACGGAAACATATCCAGGACGTAGCACTTTGGTCTGGAAAGATCCCGTTCAACGCGATAGGTCTGATTGTCCTTCCAGGCTTTCTGCCATTTTTTTTCGATTTCCCTGTAATTGTATTCCATGATGCAGTGTGGATGGTTGCGAAGATAAGGAATTGCCGTATTGGGAAAAGAAGTGAATTGCATGAACGTGGGAACGTTGATTGACCAATCTTTCGGTCAGCGGTAGAATTGCTGTTAAAAATTATGGGTATAACACGTGCAGACGTACAGTGGACCGACCCAATCCTTGAAGTAATTTTGATGCAATGTCTACTGCTATGACTTCCGCCGACGGCAAGCGGCTGCGTACCTCTTATTTTTCCGTGATACTGAGTGTATCACTGGTGCTTTTCATTCTGGGCTTGCTGGGCATCTTGGTAATGGATGCTCAGAAATTGTCGAATTATGTGAAAGAACATGTACAGGTGACGGTTTTCCTGCACGATGATGCTGCTGAGCCGGAGGTGGCCGCCTTGCAGGAGCTAATCAAGGAAGCTGTATTCACCAAAAGTGTGCGCTATGTTTCCAAGCAGGCGGCGCTGGACAGCTTACGGAAAGACCTGGGTGAAGATGCCTTGGGTATGCTGGAATCCAATCCGTTGCCCGCATCGCTCGATATCAAAGTGAAGGCGGAATACGCCGGCGCCGACAGCCTGAAAAAAATAAAGGACGCGTTGGCCGGTAACCAACAGTTGATTTCGGAAGTGACATACAAAGAGTCGGAAGTAGAACAGATCAGTCGCAATTCCCGTTCCCTGGCATTAGGACTACTCCTGTTCAGCGCTGTCTTGTTGCTGATTGCCGTGGCACTGATCAATAATACCATTCGCCTTTCGTTGCATTCGAGTCGTTTCGTAATTAAGAGTATGCAATTGGTCGGCGCGACGCGTGGCTTTATTCGTGCACCGTTCATCAAACGTAGTTTTCTACACGGCATGATATCGGGCTTGCTCGCTTCCGGACTGCTCATGGTGATACTGTACCTGATCGCCGACCGTTTCCCGGAAATCGGACAACTATCCGACTTTCGTGCTATTGCGCTGTTGATGTGCGGTATCATTGGTTTGGGAGTACTTATTTCTGCCGTCAGTACATTTTTCGCCGTCAATAAATACCTGAGTCTGCGTACGGAAGAATTGTACTGATTCACAAGACCGCCAGATTTCACTTTTTCTAGTATATTTGTTGACCTATAATCACCGCTATGGCCAAGAAAGAGACCAAACCAGCCTTTGATTTTTCGTTCGGTAAAGAGAATTACCTGTTGATGATTGTCGGCATCGCCGTTATTTTTCTCGGTTTTATCTTGATGGCCGGTGGCGGATCTGAGAATCCGGCAGAGTTCGACGAATCTGTTTTCAGCACACGGCGCATTACCGTTGCTCCGTTACTGGTTGTACTTGGCTTCGTCATCGAAGTGTTTGCGATTATCCGTAAACCAAAAGACTGATTTCTGTGTCGGCATGGCCGGCATTTTTCCGCGGCGACGGCCTACTGCCTATGACACTCTTCCAAGCGATACTGCTGGCTATAATTGAAGGTATTACTGAATTCCTTCCCATTTCCTCGACAGGACATATGGTTATTGCCTCCTCGGCAATGGGTATAGCCTCCGATGATTTCACTAAACTCTTCACGGTGGCCATTCAGTTCGGCGCTATCCTTTCTGTCGTGGTATTGTACTGGAAAAACTTCTTGCCTAAACAAGGCGGATGGGCGGAGTTATTTATTTTTTATCGCCGCCTGATTCTTGCCTTCATTCCTGCTGCAATCGTTGGGCTGCTGTTAAAAAAGCACATCGACATGTTATTGGAAAATGTAGTTGTCGTAGCGATTGCATTACTTGTTGGAGGAATCATTTTCTTATTCCTTGACCGTTGGTTTAAGGCGGCTGAAGAGCGCGGCGAAAACGAATTGAAAAGCGATCGGAAAGCATTGCTGATCGGTTGCTTTCAGGTTATCGCCATGATTCCCGGTGTTTCCCGCTCGGCGGCGACGATCATTGGCGGACTCACACAGCGGCTGAATAAAAGGGCCGCGGCCGAGTTCTCCTTTTTTCTGGCGGTGCCTACTATGTTTGCAGCAACCGTAAAAGACCTTTTCGATTACTACCAGGACGGTAGCGGATTGGCGAACGGCGAGATTCAGTTGTTGATCGTCGGTAACATTGTAGCTTTCGTTGTGGCGATGCTGGCGATCAAATCCTTCATTGCTTATCTGACACGTTACGGCTTCAAGGTTTTCGGATATTATCGCATACTCGTCGGCATTATTATCCTTCTTTTCTATTTCTTCGGGCAACCGTTAACGCTGGTGTAGTCATGCAAGAAGTGCACGATCCGCAAGCGGACCTTTCCACCGGAAGAGTATTACTCATTGACAAACCAATGCGCTGGACCTCGTTCGATGCGGTTCATCGGATTAAGCGCGTGCTGCTGCAAGATGTATTGAAAAACATTGAAGATCCAGTACAGCGGAAAACACTGAAGCGAAAACTTAAAGTAGGTCATGCCGGAACACTGGATCCGTTGGCGACCGGTTTATTGATAATGTGTACCGGGCCGATGACTAAAAAAATCATGGATATCCAGTCGCAGGAAAAAGAGTATACCGGTACCATTACTTTAGGCGCAGTCACACCAACCTACGATCTGGAATCGGCACCTGAACAGTTCAAGGCGATTGATTCCATTTCGGAAGAACAACTGCTGGCTGCCGCTAAAAAATTTGTGGGAGTTATTCAGCAAATTCCTCCGGCACATTCGGCGGTGAAGGTGGGTGGTCAGCGCGCGTATGAATTAGCCCGAAAGGGACAGGATGTAGCGGTAAAATCACGAGAAGTTGAGATTAAGTCTTTGATTTTTAGTTCGATACGATTTCCGGAAATTGATTTTGTAGTGACTTGCAGCAAAGGCACGTACATCCGGTCGCTGGCACACGATCTTGGTCAGGAATTGGGTTGCGGCGGGTACCTTTCCGCTCTTCGGAGGACCCGTATTGGGAATTTCCGGGTGGAAGACGCCGTCGGGCCAATCGCCTTTGTTTCTTAAATAACTGTATTTCAATTTTTTACGGCCTAATTACAGGTCGAAAATAATTATGTCCAAATGCTTGACAAGCGGGGGTGTGTGGGTAGTATCTTTGCCGCCCTTACAGGATTTTGAAGCGGTTACTTTACCGCAAGCGTTGACGACCTACCACCTTACCTTCCAAAATGAAACTATCCCAATTTAAATTCAACATTCCCGACAGCCTGATTGCGACGCATCCGGCGAAGAACCGTGAAGATGCACGCATGCTGGTACTGGACCGCAAGACGGGAAAGATCGAGCACAAGAAATTCCACGACATCCTGAATTACTTTGACGATGGCGATGCCATGATCGTCAACAATACGAAAGTGTTTCCTGCACGACTGTACGGCAACAAAGAAAAGACCGGTGCTAAAATAGAAGTGTTTCTGTTGCGCGAGCTGAACCGGGAAAGCCGCTTGTGGGATGTACTGGTGGATCCTGCCCGTAAAATCCGAATTGGCAACAAACTTTATTTTGGTGACGACGATTTACTGGTTGCTGAAGTAATTGATAACACCACCTCACGCGGTCGTACCTTGCGCTTCCTGTTCGATGGTCCGTACGAGGAGTTCAAAAAAACGGTGATGTCGCTCGGCCACACACCGCTTCCAAAATACATCAAGCGTAAAGCGGAGCCGGAAGACGAACACCGTTATCAAACAGTTTTCGCTCGGCACGAAGGAGCTGTGGCGGCGCCAACCGCCGGACTGCACTTCAGTCTGCCACTGATGAAGCGTCTTGAGTTAAAGGGCGTTCATTTCCCTGAAATGACCTTGCACGTAGGACTCGGCACTTTTCGTCCGGTTGAGGTGGAAGACTTGACCAAGCACAAAATGGACTCGGAGCAGGTCATCGTTCCGCAAGATTGCTGCGATTTGGTGAACAAAGCCAAAGCGAATAAGAAACGTATTTGCGCAGTTGGCACCACGGTCATGCGCGGTATTGAAACTTCCGTTTCCACCCAAGGCGAATTAAAACCGTTTGATGGTTGGACGAATAAGTTCATCTTCCCTCCTTACGACTTCTCGATTGCCAACTGCATGATCACCAATTTCCACATGCCAGAATCCACATTGATGATGATGGTAGCAGCATTTGGCGGCTATGACAATGTAATGAACGCTTATAAAGTGGCTATTAAAGAAAAGTACCGTTTCTACAGCTACGGTGATGCCATGCTGATCATCTGA